>NZ_OAOP01000012.1 GCF_900207585.1 Bacillus oleivorans
AACTGCTTCTATTTTTTCCTCTATGTTAAATTTAGACATATAAAAACTGCACCTCCAATTGTTAGTTGTGTGTCTAACAATTGGGGTGCAGTTCAATTTTTGGTGGTTTTTTTGTACATAGGTAATGGGTAAAAGGATGAATATCGATTGTAGGAATGATCGATCACCTTTTATAATAAAAGGAATGAAGGTTTAGTTATTACGACTTAGGAGGAGCAAAATTTGACATTGCAAACGGAAAATATTCGGATCATTCCACTCGGGGGAGTTGGAGAAGTCGGGAAAAATATGTATGTCGTTGAGGTCCAGGATCAGCTTTTTATTTTGGACGCCGGCATCATGCTGCCAGAAACGGAAATGTTCGGGATTGATATTGTTATTCCTGACATGAATTACATAATCGAAAATCAGGATCGAGTGAAAGCGATTCTTTTGTCACATGGACATGAGGACCATATTGGTGCCCTTCCATACTTACTTAGACATGTAAAGGCTCCAGTTTATGGTACCAAACTGACCATTGCATATGCAAAAACTCTTGTAAAAGAGATCGGAGTCAAAGGTACTGTAAAATTTTTTGAAATTAATAATCAAAAAACATTAAAGTTTGATGACGTTTCTGTCTCCTTTTTTAGAACGAATCACACGATTCCTGATTCGGTTGGAATTTGTATCCATACTTCATTGGGAACAGTGGTTTATACGGGTGACTTTAAATTTGATCAGTCTGCATCGAAATGGTATCGAAGTGATTTAGGAAAAATGGCGCAAATTGGCCAAAAAGGAGTCCTTTGTCTGTTATCGGACAGCATGCAGGCTGAAACACCAGGGTATACCACTTCCGACTCCTATTTATATAAAGAATTGTCACATTCCATGCAAGTTTCAGATGGGAGAATCGTGGCTGGCTGCTATTCGTCAGATTTGATTCGGATCCAGCAGGTTTTGGGTGCAGCAGCCGAAAATAATCGCAGGGTTATTATTACAGGCAAGAATGTGAAATCTAATTTAGATCTGGCCATCAGTTTAGGGTATATACAGTTGGAGGAAGAGTGTTTGATCGATTCATCAGAAATAAATGACTATGCTGACCATGAACTTGTCTTTTTAGTAACGGGCAGTCACGGAGATCTATTTGAGACTTTGCAAAAAATGGCCACTGGCCAAAATCGTACTCTCCAGATTCAAGCTAATGATACAGTCCTTCTTTCCACCCATGTTCCAATGGGCGGTGAGGTTTTCTTATTTAAAACAATGGATGTGCTGAGCAGGGCTGGGGCAACGGTTCGTTCATCGCATAAGCTTTTGCATGGAGACGGACATGGCAGTCAGGAAGACTTAAAGCTTATGCTTAATCTAATGAAGCCTAAATTTTTTATACCAATCCGCGGGGAATTCAAATCGCTTTTCGCTCATGCCAATTTGGCTCGGGAATTAGGGGTAGAAAGTGAAAATATTGTGATTCCTGACCGCGGTGATGTAATTGAATTAAGTGAAAACGGGATTGAGCAGGCAGATAAGGTGACTGCAGGAAATGTTTTAATTGACGGCAGCGGTGTTGGTGACATTGGCAATATTGTATTAAGAGACCGGAAGCTTTTATCCCAGGATGGCATCTTTATTGTGGTTGTGACGATTAACAAAACGAAAAGAAGTATCGTTTCTGGCCCTGAAATTATTTCGCGCGGCTTTGTATATGTGAGAGAGTCAGAAAGGCTAATGGAAGATTCAACTGCAAAAGTAAAAGAAATTGTAGAAAAAATCTTGCAGGACTCAGGATCGATTGATTGGGCATTATTAAAGCAAAACATTCGAGACCAGCTCCATTTTTATTTATTCGAACAAACAAAGAGACGTCCGATGATCCTTCCGATCATCATGGAGATTTAATTTAATAATTGTGTTGCAGCCCCTTCTCATGAAAGGTTTTGGCTTAGGAAGAATGATTTTCTGCAGTCCGTTCATACTATTCTTAAAGCCTTTGATGAAAGGGGATTTTTTTATGCACTCGAATGAGCAAGAAGAGCGTGAAGGACAAAAGGACGAACCGAAATCATCTGCATTAATTGATAAAATTCAGCAGCTTGGACAAACCAATGTTCCGACAATGGCACAGGATACAAATATCCATTGCCTCACGATTGTCGGTCAGATTGAAGGGCATATGCAGCTTCCTCCACAAAATAAAACAACGAAATATGAACATTTAATCCCACAGATTGTGGCTATTGAACAAAACCCTAAAATAGAAGGATTGCTGGTTATTTTGAATACAGTTGGCGGAGATGTGGAAGCAGGTCTTGCGATTGCAGAAATGCTTGCTTCCCTTTCAAAACCGACTGTTTCCCTAGTGCTGGGAGGGGGACATTCAATCGGAGTTCCCATTGCTGTAGCATGTAATTATAGTTTTATCGCGGAAACGGCTACTATGACAATCCACCCTGTTCGGTTAACTGGCCTTGTTATCGGTGTACCGCAAACATTTGAATACCTGGATAAGATGCAAGAGCGAGTCGTAAGTTTTGTTACACGTCATTCTAACGTGACAGAGGAAAAGTTTAAAGATTTAATGTTTGCAAAAGGGAACTTAACGCGCGATATCGGAACGAATGTTGTGGGTAAAGAAGCGGTGGAATACGGTTTGATTGATGCATCTGGCGGAGTTGGTGCTGCACTAGAGAAATTAAATGAATTGATTGAGCAGAAAAAGGATTCCAAAGAAGAAGGGCTCGTTCAATGATTTTATACACGATCGTCCCGCATGATCAAATATTTCCGACTGATCAAGCCGTATATTCCGCACAAAAATTAATCGAATATAATGGAATTCCTGTGCTAGTGGAGCAGGAAGAAGACCATTCATTTCGAATAGTTAAAGTAGTAAGCAGTGATCCTAATCATTTTTTACGAGAAGATTGCTGTCCGGGTACAAAAATATCGTTTTTTTCCTCAGGGAGCTAACAACTATGATATAATGAACATCTAAGAAGCAGCCAATAATTGGCTGCTTCTTTACCCATGACAGTTGGTAAGCTTTAAGGGAATAGGTGAAGAAAATGTCAAAAAAGAAAAAACGCAGAAGTTCTCAGAGAAAGGAAATAAAACGAACGATTCAGTATGAAATTGCCGCCCTCATTTTGCTGGCTTTAACGATTGTCGCTGCGCTAGAGCTGGGCGTCATTGGAAATGCAATTATTTTTGTTTTTCGCTTTTTCTTTGGTGAATGGTACATATTGCTGTTATTAGCTTCCATATCATTAAGCTTTTATTTTATGTGGAAACGAGAATGGCCATATCTTTTTGGAAGAAGGTTGCTAGGAATCTATTTAATAACCTGTTCTCTGCTTTTATTAAGTCACGTTACTTTATTTGAATTGCTTATATCAGAAAATAATCTGCAGCAGCCAAGTGTGATTGCGAATACTTGGGAGTTATTTTGGCTCGATGTGAATGGCGAGACATCTACTCATGATCTTGGCGGAGGAATGATTGGAGCGTTTCTCTTTGCTTTTTCCTACTTTCTGGTCGAAGATTTAGGGACAAAAATTGTGGCCTATATCATCATTTTGATTGGACTGGCTTTGCTTACAGGCAAAACATTCGGGGATTTATTTGGGAAAGGGATTGAACGAACCGGTCAATTTTTTAAAAAGCAATGGGCAACCTTTAGAAATGACCTGTCTCAATTTAAAGAAAAAAGAAGAGAAAAGAAAGAACAGCAGCAGTCTTTGCAGGAACGGATAGAAATATTAGATCCTATTGATGAAGACGAAGACGGTTTAGCAGCACTGAGAGAAGAACCAATCATATCTAATTTTGCAGAAAGAGCCTACAAACATAATCAAAAATCCTCTGCATCTATAGGAAGCGAAAAGAAATCGCGAAATAATGATGCAGATTTATTAGAAGATCAAGAAGGACCTTCGATTCAATTTACGGAAGTTGAAAACAAGGATTATCAACTGCCGCCATTGCACCTGTTACGGATGCCAAAACAGTCAGATCAAAGCGGAGAATATGAATTTGTTCACGCTAATGCAGCCAAGCTCGAAAGAACCTTTCAAAGCTTTGGCGTAAAGGCAAAAGTGACACAAGTACATATTGGTCCAGCTGTTACTAAATATGAAGTTCATCCCGATATCGGGGTAAAGGTAAGCAAAATTGTCAATTTATCTGATGATTTGGCATTGGCTTTAGCAGCTAAAGATATTCGTATCGAAGCCCCAATCCCTGGAAAATCAGCAATAGGAATTGAAGTTCCTAATTCTGAAGTGGCAATGGTTAGCTTACGAGAAGTATTGGATGCAACGATTGATGTTAAACCTGAATCAAAGCTTCTGATTGCATTAGGCCGAGACATAACCGGTGAAGCGGTTTATGCCGAATTAAATAAAATGCCCCATTTATTAGTTGCCGGTGCTACCGGATCAGGAAAGAGCGTTTGTATTAACGGGATTATTACCAGTATATTAATGCGGGCGAAACCGCATGAAGTTAAATTAATGATGATTGACCCGAAAATGGTAGAATTAAATGTCTATAATGGCATTCCGCACCTGCTGGCTCCGGTTGTGACAGATGCTAAAAAAGCATCGCAAGCCCTGAAAAAAGTCGTAAGCGAGATGGAAAGACGCTACGAGCTATTCTCACACACCGGTACCCGAAATATTGAAGGGTATAATGAACTGGTTAAAAAACAAAACGCGGACCGTGAAGAAAAGCAGCCATTACTCCCTTATATTGTTGTGCTAGTGGACGAGCTTGCAGACTTAATGATGGTTGCTTCCAACGATGTCGAGGATTCAATTACGAGACTGGCGCAAATGGCTCGTGCTGCCGGGATTCATTTGATTATTGCCACCCAGCGGCCGTCCGTTGATGTTATTACAGGAGTAATCAAAGCTAATATCCCGTCAAGGATTGCTTTTGCTGTATCGTCCCAAACAGACTCGAGAACAATCTTGGATATGGGTGGAGCAGAGAAGCTGCTAGGTCGCGGGGACATGCTCTTTCTGCCTGTTGGGGCAGCCAAACCGACCCGGATTCAAGGAGCCTTTATGTCGGATGAGGAAGTAGAAGAAGTTGTCAATTTCGTTATTTCTCAACAAAAAGCGCAATACAATGAAGACATGATTCCTGAAGATATTATCGAAGAACATGAAGATGTAGATGATGAGCTTTATGAAGATGCGGTTGATTTAGTAATTGAGATGCAAACGGCTTCCGTATCGATGCTGCAAAGGCGGTTTCGGATTGGCTATACGCGCGCTGCACGGTTAATTGACGAAATGGAGGTTCGCGGAATTGTCGGTCCTTATGAAGGCAGTAAACCGCGCGCCGTTTTAGTATCAAAAACGAACGATGAGGCAACTCCTTCTTAAAAAAGTTCGGCTGTCTGCTTATTTGGTAACATGCACCATTCCTTGCTTGAAAGATTGCAAATGGGCATAAAACCAAGGGAGACAGCCGTTTCTATTTATGTAAAAACTCTAATTTTTTAATATTTCTTGCTTTTAACCATATTCTTTTATTCGACAATTTTTTAATTATCCTATTTATTTATATGTAAAAAGTATGTTATATTATTTTCGATTAGTAGAACTTTGAATTTAAAATAATAGTGATAGCGGAGGGGCACTATGTCTATGGAGCCCGATCATGGTCACCTTTACTTACAGGTGATTGATAGGCTAAAAAAACGTATTGAAGAAGGTACATATCGAGAAAAGGAGCGTTTACCTTCCGAGTTTGACCTGGCTAAAGATTTAGGAGTCAGCCGAGCAACACTCAGGGAGGCTCTTCGTGTGTTAGAGGAGGAAAATGCAGTAGTCCGAAGACACGGAGTAGGTACATTCGTTGCTCCAAAGCCACTGCTTAATTCAGGGATCGAACAGCTACATAGTGTCACAGGCATGATTAAAAATGCTGGTCTCCGTCCGAGAACTATTTTTTTAAATTCTAGTGAAATTGGCTCGACAGAAGAAGACAAAAATCGCTTTATGATAACCGATCAGGATGAACTGCTATTAGTTGAAAGAGTTCTGACAGCAAATGGGGAACCGATTGTATATTGTCTAGATAAAATTCCAAAATATATCTTAAAGGAACCATTTGCTCTTAATCAGGATTCGATTTTTAATTTAATAGAGGAAAAAGCGAAATGCAGGATTGCCTACGCTGTGTCAGAAATTGAACCAGTCGGCTATCATGAAAAGATTTCTCCTCTGTTAAATTGCGATCCTGAAATCGCATTGCTTTTGCTGAAGCAGCTTCATTATGACGAGGCGGAGCGTCCTGTCCTTTATTCTGTCAACTACTTTAGAGCCGATGCTTTTCGTTTCCAGGTTGTCCGCCGCCGCAATTTATTCGGCGGAGCTAACAGTTTAAAGAAACAGTAGATGACTGGAAAAATATTTAAAGGAAAAATTAGAAGGGGGTTTTAAAAGAATGAAAAAGCTTAAGTTTGGTTTTATCCTTTCACTTGTATTAGCTTTGGGAACTTTCCTCGCTGCCTGCGGTAATGCTGGAGAAGAGGGAGAAGAAGGAACTGGCGGTAATAATGCAGGCGGTGGCGCTGAAAATGCCGGTGATTTCACAGTAGCAATGGTAACTGATGTCGGCGGTGTAGATGACAAATCCTTTAACCAATCAGCTTGGGAAGGTCTTCAAGCATTTGGGGCAGAGCAAGGACTTGAACAAGGTACAAATGGTTACCACTACCTTCAATCAAAAGGTAATGCTGACTATGCAACAAACTTAAATACACTTGTTCGCGGTAATTTTGATTTAATTTACGGAATTGGATTCCTGCTTGCAAATGACGTAGCAAAAGTAGCAGAACAAAATCCTGATAACCAATTTGCGATTGTGGACAGTGTGGTTGAAGCTGACAACGTAGCGAGCATCGTGTTTAAAGAAGAACAAGGTTCATTCTTAGTTGGGGTTGTTGCCGGTTTAACGACTAAAACCAACAAAATCGGTTTCGTTGGCGGAGTTGACAGTGATCTTATTAACAAGTTCGAATTTGGATTCCGTGCTGGAGTAAAAGCAGTCAACCCAGATGCTACAGTTGAAGTTAACTATGCTGGTGCATTTGACAAGCCTGACCAAGGTATTTCAATTGCTTCTGCTATGTATGGTTCTGGCATTGACGTTATTTATCATGCTTCTGGTGCAACAGGAAACGGTGTATTTACAACGGCAAAAGATATTAAAATCAATGACCCTGAGCGTGAAATTTGGGTAATTGGCGTTGATAAAGACCAAGCTCCTGAAGGTGAATTAACGCTAGATAACGGTGAAACTGTAAACGTAACATTAACTTCAATGATTAAACGTGTAGACGTAGCTGTTAAAGACGTTGCTGAAAGAGCAATGAATGGTGAATTCCCTGGCGGAGAAATCGTAGAATATGGAATTGAGGAAAATGGTATCGGAATTTCTGAAACTCAAGACAATCTATCTGAAGATGTACTAACAGCTGTTGAGGAATGGCAACAAAAAATCCTTGATGGAGAAATAACAGTTCCTGCTACAGAAGAGGAATTCAATAACTTCGAATTGTAATTGGGAAAAGGCCGGATTACCGGCCTTTTCTTCTGAATAAAGACCCCTTATTACTTTGATCAAAGGCTTTTATTTAGGGAAACGATAAAGCCCTTTGATTAGAGTAATATAAATTCACAATCCAATTGATAGGAATAAGGAAAAATACGGAGGAGTGAAACTTAGTGGAGTATATTATTGAAATGCTCAATATTCGGAAAGAATTTCCTGGCATTGTTGCAAATGATAATGTAACACTCCAAGTCAAACCAGGAGAGATACATGCATTGCTAGGGGAAAATGGTGCGGGTAAATCCACATTAATGAATGTGTTATTCGGACTATATCAGCCAGAGCAAGGCGAAATCCGTGTCCGGGGTCATAAAGCTGATATAACCAGCCCTAATGTGGCAAACGATCTAGGAATCGGAATGGTGCATCAGCACTTTATGCTTGTCGATGATTTTACAGTTACGGAAAATATTATTTTAGGAAATGAGCCAACGGTCGGCAAAGCTTTTAATAATAAAAAGTTTGCAAGAAAAAAGGTACAAGAAATTTCGGAGCAATACGGATTAAAGGTTGATCCAGATGCAAAGATTTCAGATATTTCAGTTGGAATGCAGCAAAGGGTAGAAATTCTAAAAACGCTATACCGCGGCGCAGAAATTCTTATTTTTGATGAGCCGACGGCTGTTCTGACACCACAAGAGATTACGGATCTTATCCAAATTATGAAAAACCTGATTAAAGAAGGTAAATCGATCATTCTCATTACACACAAGCTGAAAGAAATTATGTCTGTGTGTGATCGTGTAACCGTTATCCGTAAAGGTGTCGGAATTGGTACTTTAAATGTTTCTGAGACCAACCCAAATGAACTGGCAAGTTTAATGGTTGGCCGTGATATTGTCTTTAAAACCGACAAGAAGGATGCGCAGCCAAAAGATGTCGTGTTTTCAATTGAAAAGTTAGTGGTAAAGGATTCTCGCGGTTTTAATGCTGTGAATCAGCTATCCCTTGAGGTGAGAGCCGGAGAAATCGTTGGGATTGCGGGTGTCGACGGGAATGGGCAGACTGAATTAATTGAAGCTATTACGGGTTTGCGTAAGATTGAATCAGGCTCCATTACATTAAACGGAAAACGAATTGATAACTTAAAGCCAAGAAAAATTACGGAGTCTGGAGTAGGACATATTCCGCAAGACCGTCATAAGCATGGACTGGTTCTAGACTACTCCGTCGGAGAAAACATGGTGCTGCAAACCTACTACCAGCAGCCTTTTTCCAAAAAGGGAATTCTTGACTTTAAAGAGATTTTCAAAAAAGCTAATCAGTTAATTGAAGAGTTTGATGTCAGAACTCCTTCTGCATATACGCCTGCGCGTGCCCTCTCTGGGGGAAATCAGCAAAAGGCCATTATTGGACGTGAAGTAGACCGAAACCCGGATCTTTTAATTGCTGCTCAGCCGACACGCGGATTAGATGTAGGAGCGATTGAGTTTATCCATCAGCGTTTGATTGAGCAAAGAGATGCAGAGAAAGCCGTTCTCCTCATTTCCTTTGAATTAGATGAAATTATGAATGTTAGTGACAGAATTGCTGTTATTTATGAAGGCAGTATTATTGCCATTGTCGATCCAAAGCAAACATCTGAACAAGAACTGGGATTATTAATGGCCGGAAGTAAGGTTAAGGCAGGTGAACAAAAGCATGAGTAATAAAGAAAAAACGAATAAATCGAACCGGAAGTTCACGCCAATTGCGATTCCGGTAATAGCCGTTATCATAGGACTTATTGCCGGGGCGATCATTATGGTTGCGACTGGATTTGATCCGATCGCTGCCTATCTTGCGCTTTGGTATGGATCTTTCGGGGATATTTATTACATCGGTGAAACGATTCGTCAAATGACCCCCTATGTATTTTCAGGTTTAGCAGTGGCGTTTGCATTCCGGACCGGACTATTTAATATCGGGGTTGAAGGTCAGCTTTTAGTAGGATGGGTTGCAGCCATCTGGTGCGGCTTAACCTTCGAAGGACTGCCTAAACTGATTCATTTACCATTAACGATCATCGTTGCCGCCTTGGCCGGTGCAATCTGGGCGTATTTGCCGGGGATATTAAAGGCAAAATACCGGATTTCCGAAGTTGTTGTAACGATTATGATGAACTATATTGCATTACATGCTACCAACGCATTTATCCGATCTGTATTAGCTGAAAATAGTGATTCTACCGAATATATCCCAGCTTCAGCTTCTCTGAGTTCTCCATTTTTACTGGAATTAACGGATTACTCAAGATTACACTGGGGAATTTTAATAGCATTGGCAGGAGCCTTCTTCGTGTGGTATCTCTTAGAAAAAACATCAAAAGGGTACGAGCTCAAAGCCGTTGGTTTTAACCAGCATGCTTCTCAATATGCGGGTATGAATGTCAACCGTAATATTGTCCTATCTATGGTTATCTCAGGAGGACTTGCAGGTCTGGCCGGAGCCATGGAGGGTCTTGGAACCTTTAACTATGCCTTTGTTCAATCAGCTTTTACGGGTATTGGGTTTGATGGGATCGCAGTAGCCTTGCTCGGAGGCAATACTGCCATCGGAGTTGTGATCGCAGCTCTATTATTTGGAGGCTTGAGCAATGGTGCCTTAACGATGCAAATGAATGCAATGGTGCCGACTGAACTTGTTGATATTATTGTTGCGCTAATTATATTCTTTGTAGGGTCAAGCTATTTAATCAAATGGTTATTTAATCGCCGTAAGAAGGAGGTGGAATAAGTGAGTTTCATGCAAGCCTTAGAAATTATCTTTCCAAGCATGATGGTTCTAGCTGCACCACTTATTCTTACAGCAATAGGCGGTGTTTTGTCAGAACGTGCAGGTGTTGTAAATATTGGTTTAGAAGGTCTTATGATCATCGGGGCATTTGCAGCCATTGTATTTAACTTAACGTTTCATGATGTGTTAGGTGACAAAACGAAATGGGTTGCCCTGCTAGTGGGGATGGTTGTAGGGGGAGTGTTCTCACTTTTACATGCACTTGCATCTATAACATTCCGGGCAGACCAAGTCATCAGTGGGGTGGCGATTAATCTATTAGCCTTAGGGATTGGTCTCTTTTATATTAAAAGTGTGTTTGGAAAAGGACAAACAGATCGGATCAGTGATCCATTCTACTCAACAAACATTCCATTTTTAAGCGATATTCCCATTATTGGTGATTTACTCTTTACAAAAGTATATTGGACTTCCTTTATTGCGATTGGACTCGCTATTATTGTTTGGATTGTTGTATACTACACTCCATTTGGTCTTCGTCTAAGAGCTGTCGGGGAGCACCCAATGGCAGCCGACACCATGGGGATCAATGTAACAAAAATGCGGTACTTAGCTGTGTTTTTAAGTGGACTTTTAGGAGGTCTTGGCGGAGCAGTTTTTGCACAAACAATCTCTCATGATTTTAGTCACGCAACCATTACCGGACAAGGCTTTATGGCAATTGCCGCCATGATATTCGGGAAATGGCATCCAATCGGTGCTGCAGGAGCCGCGATTTTCTTTGGTTTCGCCCAGTCATTAAGCCGAGTTGGCCCATCTCTCCCTTATATCGAAAATATTCCAGCTGTCATCCTGCTGATTGCACCATACGTGCTAACGATTATCGCATTAGCAGGTTTCATCGGCCGCTACGAAGGACCAAAAGCTTTAAATGTCCCTTATATTAAAGGAAAAAGATAAGATTTGTTTGCAGAGGTTAACTCCTATTATGGGGTTAGCCTTTTTTTTTTGGGGGTTTGTTAATTTTAAAAGAGTCTTTCGTGGGCCTATAATAGGAATTGGTTCGTGAGACTGCTCAAAAGTATATTTCACCAGGTCATAAATGGGAATTAGTTTGTGATTCCATCTATAAAAGACATTTTGTTCGTTTATAACAGGATTTGGTCCTTGAGACAGCTTATCAAGGCCATCTTATCCGCTCGTAAACCAAATTAGGTCTTTTAAACGCCTTCTAAAGGACTTTTGATCCCTTCATAAAAATGAATTGGTCCTTGAAACCCATTATTAAGGACCTTGTTTCTGTTCTTAAACAGGATTCGGTCCTTGAGACCTCTTATAAAAGATATTTCATCGGCTCCTGAACAGTGTCTAGTCTTTGATCCCCTGTAAGTAAAAGAAATTTCTTCTCCTATTATCTTTGAAGTCCTTTATGGAAGACCATCTTTCACTCATATTCTGTTATCTGTCTTGGCATTTGATCATGTTTTTTAATTAAATCGTGAAAATAACCAAACTCAGAAAGGTTTAAGCGAACTCAGATGTATTTAACCGAATTCAAAGGGTTTATAACCGACTCAGCCACGCGATGAACCGAACTGAGATTTGGATAACCGGACTCAGCCGTGCGATAACCGAACTCAGCCACGCCATACCGAACACAGAATTCGATAACCGAACTTAACCACCCAATAACCAATCACAACCATCCCAGCCACACCCCGCCAAACCCAATCTTCTCCACCAATTCCAAATACTTGTTTGAGGTTTGGCCAAAGATGTATAGTATAGTTACAAATTTCTTACACTATTTTTGAATGATAGATGAATGGAAGGACAGGAGGTTAATGAATGTCAGTCTTACATGAAGAGATTTTGGAAGGCAAAGGGTTTCGCCTGCATGTCGTGAAGGCAGACCAATTTAAAACAAATACACTAGTTTTTAAAATGAAAACCCCTTTAAATCGGGAGGATATTACGATTCGGGCTCTTTTACCTTATGTTTTGCAGGCGAGTACACAAAAATACCCGACCACCACTAAGCTGAGATCCTACCTCGATGAACTGTACGGTACGAGTCTATATGTGGATTTAGCCAAAAAAGGCGAATATCATGTCATTACCTTTTCGGTTGATATCGCTAATGAAAAATTTTTAAAGGATCAGACACCTCTACTTGAGAAAGCTTTTGAATTGCTTTCTGAGATCCTTTTAAAACCGCTTGTAATGAATGATGCGTTTGACAAGCAATCCGTTGAGCAGGAAAAACGGACATTAAAGCAGCGGATTCAGGCTGTTTATGATGATAAAATGCGGTATGCTGGCGTCCGATTAGTCGAGGAAATGTGTAAGGAGGAGCCTTATTCGCTGCCTTTGAACGGTTTTATAGAAGATGTGGACCCAATTACGCCAAGTTCCTTGTATCAGTATTACGCAAAGGCATTTACAGAAGATGAATTAGATCTGTTTGTTGTGGGTGATGTGGAAGTTGAGCGGGTCAAAGAATTTGCGGCGAAGTGGCTTCAATTCTCACAACGGGCTCCAAAATTAATTGAAAGGCGTACGAGTAACGAGCGCAGGGAAGTTAAAGAGGTCAAGGAACCGCAAAATGTCAAACAAGGGAAATTAAATATTGGCTACCGGACTCATATTTTTTATGGAGACGAAGACTACTATGCGCTTCAAGTCATGAATGGACTGCTCGGCGGATTTTCTCATTCGAAACTATTTATTAACGTCCGTGAGAAAGCAAGCCTCGCCTATTATGCAGCAAGCCGGCTCGAAAGCCATAAAGGGTTATTATTAATCATGACAGGAATTGATATGAAGAATTATGATCAGACCGTTTCGATTGTAAAAGAACAGGTTAACGCCATGCAAAACGGTGATTTTACTGAACAAGAAATAGATCAAACAAAGGCGGTTATTCGAAATCAAATGCTTGAAACGATTGATACACCAAGGGGAATGATCGAAGTTTTATATCACAACGTAGTCTCGAAGCAGACCGTTTTATTAAATGATTGGTTAGAAAAAACGGATCATGTATCAAAGGAGCAAATTGTGGAAACTGCGAAAAAACTAGAGCTGGATACGATCTACTTTTTAACGGGAAAGGAGCAAGCGTAGATGGAGAAGATACCGTTTCAACAGCTCAAAGAAGAGTTATATTACGAAAAGCTCGACAATGGGCTTGATGTCTACATTCTTCCAAAACAAGGGTTTAACAAAACGTATGCGACCTTTACCACCAATTATGGTTCGATTGACAATCATTTTGTCCCTCTTGGAAAACAGGAGTTTCGCAAGGTTCCAGATGGAATTGCACATTTCTTAGAGCATAAAATGTTTGAAAAAGAAGACGGTGATGTATTTCAGCAATTTAGTAGGCAAGGGGCATCAGCCAACGCGTTTACAACCTTTACTCGAACAGCCTATTTGTTTTCAAGTACCAGTAACGTCGAACAAAATCTCGAAACCTTAATCAATTTCGTGCAAGAGCCTTATTTTTCAGAGGAAACAGTCGAGAAAGAAAAAGGCATCATCGGCCAAGAGATTACCATGTATGATGATAATCCGGATTGGCGCTTATATTTCGGAGCGATTGAAAGCATGTACCACAATCATCCGGTAAAACTGGATATTGCCGGAACAATTGAGTCAATCGCAAAAATCACAAAAGATGATTTATATGAATGCTATGAGACCTTTTATCATCCTTCTAATATGCTTTTATTTGTAGTAGGTCCGGTCGATCCAAATGAGACACTCGTACTGATTAAAAACAATCAGGCGCAAAAAGAATACAAGGAACAGCCGCCGGTCCAACGAGAATTTGCGGAAGAACCCGATTCAATTTCGGAGAAAGTAAAAGTATTGCATATGAATGTTCAATCAGAAAAATGCATGGTTGGAGTTAAAGATCCGAAAACAGATTTAAAAGGTGAAGCCCTGCAAAAACACGAACAAACTGTTCAGGTGTTAATGGATATGCTCTTTGGTAAAAGCAGTGAAAACTATAAGTCTTTATATGAGCAAGGATTAATTGATGACTCGTTTTCCTATGATTATTCGCATGAACGCGGCTATGGCTTTGCCTTAGTCGGCAGTGATACAAAGGATGCAGATGCACTGTTGAAGGCATTGACAGATATTTTGCTGCAAGCGAAATCCGGAAACAACTTAACCGAAGAAGCCTTAAACCGGTCAAAGAAAAAGAAAATTGGCGGCTTCTTGCGGGCAATGAATTCACCAGAGTATATTGCTAACCAGTTTACCCGCTATCGGTTTAATGAAATGGACCTATTTACCGTGTTAAACGTTTTAGAATCGATTCAATTAAACGATATTAAACAGGTGGCAGCGGACCTTATAGATGAATCAAAAATTTCCGCCTGCCATGTTCTCCCGATGCAAAATGCCTAATAGTAGGTGTGCACCCTATGAAGAGAAACACTCTTTTTAGGGTGTTTTTTTGGTTATAATAGGAATATGATGAAAGCTGGTAGCGGGGTGGCGGCTGAGTTCTGAAAACGGTGCTGAGTCCGGAATAACGAAGGCAGAGTGCGGAATAACGAGGGCTGAGTTCCGAATAACGAGCACTGAATTCTGAAAAACGAATGCCGAGTTCCGAAAACCGGTGCTGAGTTCCGAAAACCGGCAGCTGAGTTCCGAAAAAACGGCTTGAGTTCTGAAAAACCAATGCAAAATTCCGTTAACCGGTCCTTAAATTCCGATTAATATATATGCTTCAGATTGAGGAGAGGAAAGTATGAGTAAATGGGCATTAATAACAGGAGCAAGCGGGGAAATTGGCAGTGCAATCGCAAAAACGCTTGCAAAGGAAGGGTATCATTTATATTTACACTATTTTCAAAACCAAAAGGGGATAGAAACTCTTCTCCAAGAGTTAGAAGAGTTTAATCAGGAATATATTCCGATTCAGGCAGATTTGAGTAAAGAGGATGGAATGGACCGTATTGCTGAATCGATCTTCCAGCTTGATGCCCTTGTTTTTTGTGCAGGAAAGGAATTAAACAAGCTTCTCATTGATACAAATAGAGTGGAAATAGATTTTTCTGTTCATTTACATCTCAGCTCACCGATCAAGGTGACGCAAGCACTGTTGCCAAAGCTTTATAAACAAGGAAAAGGTAGTATTGTTTTTATTGCTTCGATCTGGGGTGAAATTGGGGCTGCAGTGGAAACCGTGTATTCGGCTGTGAAAGGCGGGCAAATCGCTTTTGCTAAAGCCTTAAGTAAAGAGGTGGCTAGGAGCGGGATCCGTGTCAATGTTGTTTCTCCTGGCGTAATTCAGACGCGAATGAATGAATTTTTAACAGAAGAAGAAAAGGCAGACCTTGAATATGAAATAGCGCTCGGACGCATGGGGACACCGGAAGAAGTAGGAGACGCAGTTGCTTTTCTCCTTTCAGAAAAAGCATCTTACATAACAGGAGAGGTCTTAAAGGTAAACGGTGGTTTGTTCACGTAAATTTTCCATTAATGGATGCATATATATTTGTGAATCGATACAAAATAATCCATGAAGATATGAAAAAGGAGGATTTCAACCATGTCTGTTTTAGAAAATTGGGATCAATGGAAGAATTTTCTTGGAGACCGCCTCAACCATGCGAAGCAACAAGGTATGGATAATAATGTAGTTTCTGATCTTGCATATGAAATTGGAGAATATTTGGCTAAGCAAGTCGATCCAAAGAATGAGCAAGAAAGAGTTTTAGCTGACCTTTGGTCTGTTGCTTCTCCTGAAGAAAGACATGCAATTGCAAATATGATGGTTAAATTGGTTCAAAATAACGGAACACATTAAGAGAAGAGAGGCTACCCCCTCTCTTCTTCGATTTTTCACCTAATTTCGACAAAAAACTTGACAATCAGACAATGAATTTTCATTTTTCCTTTCATATTGAAATGAAATCATTTATTATAGTCTTATAAAGTGGTGTACCTTCCAAATTAACTTGGGAGAAGTGGGGGGTATAGATGGAAAAAACAGAATGGTACTTTGAATACGAAATCCAAAAAAACCGGCCAGGCTTACTCGGGGAAATTTCGTCTTTACTCGGAATGCTTTCAATCAATATTGTTACGATTAATGGGGTTGATGAAGGCAGACGGGGATTGCTTCTATTAGCCCAAGATCGCGAACAGATTGAACGGCTCGAATCGATTCTGATGATGATGGATACGATTAAAGTAACGAAAATCCGTGAGCCAAAATTAAGAGACCGATTAGCAGTCAGACACGGCCGATACATACAAAGAGATGCAGATGATAGGAAAACATTCAGGTTTGTACGAGATGAGCTTGGATTGCTTGTTGATTTTATGGCAGAGATTTTCAAGCAAGATGGCCATAAATTAGTCGGAATCCGCGGGATGCCGCGGGTCGGTAAGACAGAATCCGTTGTGGCTTCAAGTGTTTGTGCCAATAAAAGATGGCTGTTTTTATCTTCCACGCTGTTAAAGCAAACAATCCGCAGCCAGCTGATTGAGGACGAATACAACGAAAATAATATTTTTATTTTAGATGGAATCGTCTCAACTAAACGGGCAAATGAAAGGCACTGGCAATTAATTCGGGAAATTATGCGCCTGCCGGCTGTAAAAGTAGTAGAACACCCGGATGTTTTCGTTCAAAATACAGAATACAATCTGGAAGATTTCGATTATATTATCGAATTAAGAAATGATCCAAACGAAGAAATTACATACGAACTTGTTCAAAAAACAAATCTTTTCGACGACACAGATTTTGGTGGTTTTGATTTCTAAAAATTTGGCGGGTGGTATTGGTGACAGAGCTTGGTAATCGTCTGAGAGAGGCGAGGGAAGCAAAGGGATTATCTCTTGAGGACTTACAGGAAATAACGAAAATTCAAAAAAGATATCTAAAAGGAATTGAGGAAGGTAATTATGCCCCCATGCCGGGCAATTTTTATGTGCGTGCTTTTATTAAGCAATACGCTGAGGCGGTAGGACTTGAGCCGGAAGAAATTTTTAATGTGTATGCGAACGAGATTCCTGCGAGTCATCATGAGGACCTGCCGGAGCAGCTTTCGCGTGTCCAAACGAGAAAAACTGTTTCTCCTCAGGATTCCAAGGTTTTCGTTATCCTTCCTAAACTCCTGGTAGGATTATTTGTGATTGGTGCAGTATTTGCGATTTGGTATATTGTCCAGTCAGTTGCTAGTGAAGACCAGGGTGAGAGGGTTTCACAAAATGAAAATGCTCCAGAAGAAAATGCTGGAGTGAATAATGATTTGGTAGAGGAAGAGCCTGCAGATGAGGGAAACGGGGACGAGACTGGTGAGGACGAGGATAACGAAGAACCAGCAGAGTCTGAAGAACCTGCTGAGCCGGAACCAGTTCTTGAAAATGTAGGGGTGAGCGGCACTACGGCTTCTTACGCCTTAAAAAATGCAGAACAATTGACTGTTGAAGTTAGTTCAACAGGAAGAACATGGATTCAAGTGACAGGAGCAGATAATACAGTCTACTTTGCTGATGAATTAACAGAGGGAAATACGATTTCTTATAATATGACCCAAAATAGTCCTGTCAAAATAATAGTTGGCTTTGCACCTGATACGCAAATTTCGGTAAATGGAATACCGCTAGAATACCAAATTCCAGCAGATGATACCGTGACACAAAACATTATTATTCAATTTGAAGGGACGAGTGAACAATAGTCATCGAAGGATGGCTATTTTTCTCTTTTTGATTAAAATCTTTGGTAGTTGACGGATTTATATTTATAATAATGAGTGAAAATATGGAATATGCAATTCATCACTTTAGGAGGATACACAGGTGAATTTACCTAACAAGATTACAGTATCGAGAATTTTTTTAATCCCCGTTTTTATGATTGTGATGTATATGGGAACTTCATGGGGCACATTCCAGCTTGGAGAAGTCGAGCTTCCAGTAGCCCATTTCGTAGGGGCTCTTATTTTTATCCTGGCCTCTACGACAGACTTTGTCGATGGCTATTATGCGAGAAAATTAAATTTAGTTACCAATCTGGGGAAATTTTTAGATCCGCTCGCTGATAAATTACTGGTTTCGGCAGCCCTCATTATTCTCGTGGAATTAGGCTATGCGCCATCTTGGATCGTGATTGTCATTATTAGCCGCGAGTTTGCGGTCACAGGATTAAGACTGGTTTTAGCCGGCGAAGGGGAAGTCGTAGCAGCCAATGTGCTGGGGAAAATTAAAACGTGGACCCAAATTATTGCCATTTCTGCGCTGTTATTACATAACCTTCCATTTGAATGGATGGACATCCCATTTGCAACCATTGCTCTTTGGGTGGCGTTATTTTTTACACTTTGGTCTGGCTGGGATTATTTTTATAAAAATCGGCATGTGCTTTTGAATTCAAAATAGGGACTGATGAATGTGCTTAAAGGAGAAATCTTAGCTGTTGGCACTGAGCTTTTGCTAGGGCAAATCGTCAATACAAATGCTCAATTTATCTCAAAAAAATGTGCGGAAATGGGGATTTCCGTCTTTTACCATAGTGTAGTCGGTGATAATCCAAACCGCCTTGAACAGGCGCTAAAAGTAGCAATGGAACGTTCTAACTTAATCATTTTAACTGGCGGCTTAGGTCCGACCAAGGACGATTTAACGAAAGAGACGGTGGCATCAGTGCTTGGCCGTTCGCTCGTAATGGATCAGCAGGCTCTAAACTATATCGAACATTATTTTTCAAGAAATGGCAGAACCATGACGGAGAATAATAAAAAGCAAGCACTTGTTTTGGAAGGAAGTCATGTCTTCCCAAATGATACGGGAATGGCCCCGGGAATGCTGGTTACGGCAAATGGCGTTCATGTACTCATGCTCCCAGGTCCGCCAAAAGAAATGGAACCGATGTTTACGAACTATGTTCAGTCTGCCCTCCTGCAAATTGCAGGAAAGGCGATGATGATTCACTCGCGGGTGCTGCGTTTTTTTGGAATTGGCGAAGCCCAGCTTGAAACAGTTTTAGAAGATTTAATTGACGAACAAACCAATCCAACCATCGCACCGCTTGCATCTGATGGCGAGGTAACCTTAAGACTAACAGCCTTTACAGATTCAAAGGAAAAAGCGATCCCGATGCTGGATCAGGTTGAAAAAGAAATTCAAAGTCGCGTAGGTTCCTACTTTTATGGCTATGATGATACGAATTTATATTTAGAATTAAAGAAAACGCTGGAAGCCAAAGGTTTGACTCTAGCTTGTGCCGAAAGCCTGACAGGCGGGCTTTTTCAAGGAGAGTATTGTCAGATGCCAGGGGCGAGCAAGACCTTTGTTGGAGGCGTGGTGTCCTATACAAATGAAGTGAAGGAAAAGCTGCTGGGTGTCAGTCCTGAAACATTACAGGTTTACGGGGCTGTCAGCAAACAAAGTGCGATTGAAATGGCTACAGGCGTTTTGAAGGTCACCGGCAGTGATGTCGGATTAAGTTTTACAGGTGTAGCAGGACCAGATGAGCAAGAAGGAAAAGAACCTGGCACGGTTTTTATCGGAATGGCAACCAAGGATGGAAGCACAGATTGTTTAACACTTCAGCTTACCGGACATCGCAACGTAATTCGCTTAAGAACCTGCAAGCACGGAGCTCACAGGCTTCGTATGTGGCTGAATCAAGAATCGGTATGAAAAATCATACCGGTTTTTTTTGTGTATGCGCCGTGCCTGTCACCACCCGAATTTTCCCGATTCTTGTAAATCAGTTTATAATGTATATAGGTTGCCAAGTGCTTTTGATAAAAACTATTTTCAGATATTTATTAAAAAACTATTTATGGATGATTTTGCAGCTTTATTAATCTAAATTCAATAGGTGAAAAGTCGTTTTTACTTAAAAAAACACTTCAAAAAAGTACGAATGAATGTTCGATTTTTTGCTTGGCAAATAGTATGAAAACAGGTATAGTAATATTAGATTGAATGATTGGAGGAAATATAGTGAACGATCGTCAAGCAGCCTTAGAAATGGCTTTAAAACAAATAGAAAAGCAATTTGGCAAAGGCTCTATTATGAAATTAGGAGAGCAAACGGACCGAAAAATCTCAACTGTTCCAAGTGGATCACTGGCATTAGATGTAGCATTAGGTGTAGGTGGATATCCCCGCGGCCGAATAATAGAAATTTATGGACCTGAAAGCTCAGGTAAAACAACCGTAGCATTACATGCAATTGCGGAAGTCCAAGCAACCGGCGGTCAAGCAGCATTTATTGATGCCGAGCATGCCCTGGATCCTGTTTATGCGCAAAAACTCGGAGTTAATATCGACGAGTTACTATTATCTCAACCTGATACGGGTGAACAAGCGCTTGAAATTGCCGAGGCACTAGTACGAAGCGGTGCGGTTGATATTATCGTCATTGACTCAGTTGCCGCATTAGTTCCAAAAGCTGAAATTGAAGGCGAGATGGGTGATGCCCACGTTGGATTACAAGCTCGTCTGATGTCTCAAGCTCTTCGTAAATTATCTGGTGCGATTAACAAGTCTAAAACCATTGCAATCTTTATTAACCAAATTCGTGAAAAGGTTGGAGTTATGTTTGGGAACCCTGAAACAACCCCAGGTGGAAGAGCCCTTAAATTCTATTCTTCTGTCCGCTTAGAAGTGCGCCGTGCCGAACAATTAAAACAAGGCAATGATATTGTCGGGAATAAAACCAAAATTAAAGTCGTTAAAAATAAAGTCGCTCCTCCTTTCCGTGCAGCTGAAGTCGACATTATGTATGGAGAAGGTATCTCTAAAGAGGGAGAAATCATTGATATCGCTGCTGAACTAGATATCGTTCAAAAGAGCGGCTCATGGTATTCCTACAATGACGATCGTCTTGGACAAGGCCGGGAAAATGCGAAGCAATTTTTGAAGGAAAATCCTGAGCTTCGTCATGAAATACAACAAAAAATCCGTGAGCACTATGGATTAGATACGGATAATGCGGCTCCTGATGATGAGGGACAAGAACAATTTGAATTTTAATTCGGACCAAAAAACGCAAGGATTATTCCTTGCGTTTTTTTCACCCATCCAATTTAGGAATATATCGGTGTCAATAGGCCAATAGTCAGAAAAATCAAGCGACTGCTTCTCCGTGCTCCAAGGGATAGCTTGACATCATTCTACCGCGGATTTACAATAAATATGTATATTTTTCAACTTTTTTCGTTTAGATCACAGATTTGGGATCATACGAATAAAATTATCAAAGGCTTAGTGTTTTCATGGGTCTAAGCCTAACCCTGAAAAATGTAAGCAAATTTGAAAGTGTACATGCCGACATGTATGTAATTTTGAAACAAGTTCATAGCAAGGGGAGGTGAAGTGATGGATGCCATAACAATCATCTCCATTTTGCTTGGCCTTTTCGTTGGTAGTGTTGTTGGCTACTTTTTACGCAAAAATATTTATGAAGCGAAAGTTACTGGAGCAAAGAATGCGGCGGTCCAAATTCTTGAAGATGCCAAACGTGAAGCTGAAGCTATTAAAAAGGAATCTTTGCTAGAGGCAAAGGATGAAATTCATAAGCTTAGAACGGATGCAGAACGAGAAATTCGTGAGCGTAGAAGTGAGCTACAAAAACAAGAGAATCGTTTGCTCCATAAGGAAGAGAATCTAGATCGAAAAGACGAGACGTTGGATAAACGTGAAGCATTATTAGAAAAGAAGGAGGATTCTCTTAATCAAAGACAACAGCATATTGAAGAGATGGAGAGCAAAGTGGATGAGATGGTGCGTAAAGGACAAGCTGAGCTTGAGCGAATCTCTAACATTTCGAAAGAGGAAGCCAGAGCTATTATTCTAGAACGCATTGAAGCCGAGCTTGCTCATGATATAGCTTTCATAGTAAAAGAAAGCGAAACTAGAGCGAAAGAAGAGTCCGATAAAAAGGCGAAGGAAATTCTTTCATTGGCTTTACAGCGTTGCGCTGCTGACCACGTTGCTGAAACGACCGTATCAGTCGTGAATCTGCCGAATGATGAAATGAAAGGTCGTATCATTGGCCGTGAGGGTCGAAATATTCGAACTTTGGAAACACTAACGGGAATTGATTTAATCATCGATGATACACCAGAGGCTGTTATTTTATCCGGTTTTGACCCAATTAGACGTGAAACAGCGCGAATTGCACTAGAAAAGCTTGTACAAGATGGACGTATACATCCAGCACGGATTGAAGAAATGGTAGACAAGGCTAGACGGGAAGTTGATGAGCACATTCGTGAGATTGGTGAACAGACAACGTTTGAGGTTGGTGTCCACGGGCTCCATCCGGATCTGATGAAGATCCTAGGACGACTCAAGTTCCGTACGTCTTACGGACAAAACGTCCTCAAACATTCGATCGAAGTTGCGAATCTGGCCGGATTATTAGCTGCTGAACTAGGTGAGGATGTCACTCTTGCAAAGAGAGCCGGATTACTTCATGATATAGGGAAAGCAGTCGATCACGAAGTGGAAGGAAGCCACGTTGAAATCGGGGTTGAACTTA
Organism: Bacillus oleivorans; assembly: GCF_900207585.1. Taxonomy (GTDB): domain Bacteria; phylum Bacillota; class Bacilli; order Bacillales; family JC228; genus Bacillus_BF; species Bacillus_BF oleivorans. Next base: position 22,865 of record NZ_OAOP01000012.1, read on the forward strand.
CAACGAAGTATAAAGAACACCCTGTTGTCATTAACAGTGTAGCTTCTCACCACGGAGATACGGAACCTACTTCTGTAATAGCCGTATTGGTGGCAGCAGCCGATGCATTAAGTGCTGCCAGACCAGGAGCAAGAAGTGAGACGCTTGAAAATTACATTAAACGTCTTGAAAAACTGGAAGAAATTCCGGAATCGTTTGATGGAGTGGAAAAAGCTTTCGCTATCCAAGCCGGTCGCGAAATCAGAATTATGGTCAAACCAGATCAGATTGATGATCTCAGTGCTCACCGTTTAGCACGTGATATTCGGAAACGAATTGAGGATGAACTGGATTATCCAGGTCATATCAAAGTTACCGTTATCCGTGAAACTAGAGCCGTTGAATACGCAAAATAAGGAGCTGACATTTGTCAGCTCTTTTCTTATGCAAGTTACACCGTTTGAATAAAATTCCATTCATTTGTGGTAGAATGGAATAAACACTTTTGCAAAGCTAGAAAGGAAATACTTATGCGGATTTTATTTATTGGGGATGTGGTCGGCTCACTCGGCCGGGATATGGTCAAAGAATACCTTCCTAAGTTAAAACATCAATACCAACCGAACTTCACCATTATTAACGGTGAAAATGCAGCGGCCGGTAAAGGAATCACTCAAAAGATTTATAATCAGTTGCTTGAGTGGGGCGCACAAGCTGTAACGCTCGGAAACCATACGTGGGATAATAAAGAGATTTTCGATTTCATAGATGATGCAAAAAGAATGGTAAGACCCGCGAACTTCCCGGAAGGTTCTCCTGGGGAGGGGTTAAGAATGATTGAACATCAAGGTAAAAGGGTGGCAGTCATCAGTATTCAAGGCCGGACCTTTATGCCTGCTATTGATGATCCGTTTCGTACGGCTGAAAAGCTTGTAGAAAAAGCACGGGCCACCACACCTTTTATTTTTGTTGATTTTCACGCCGAGGCGTCGAGTGAGAAGCTGGCGATGGGCTGGTTTTTAGACGGAAAGGTTTCTGCTGTCGTTGGAACACACACTCACATTCAAACGGCCGATGAAAGAATATTAACGAAAGGGACCGCTTATTTAACAGATGTGGGAATGACAGGACCGTATGATGAAATCATTGGTGTAGATAAAGAGGCTGTTCTGCGCCGGTTTTTAACAGCCATGCCTGTTCGTTTTGAGGTGCCAAAATCAGGACGTTCTCAGTTAAGTGCAGTTGTGATCGATCTTGATGACCAAACTGGACTAGGCAAGAAAATGGAGCGGATTTTGATTAATGATGATCACCCATTTTTCAATTAGAATTGATGTTGAATTGCAACAAAATAAGGGACCCATTTGTGGTCTCTTTTTTGTTGCAAGAATATGAACAACCTGTTATTTAAAGAAAAAGTTTTAAATGATAATAGTGAGTGTTTCTCTGTTAAAGATGCTGCAAGAATGATATACACCCAAAAAGAAGCAGGACAAGTAATGATAAATATGAGCCGGACGACCTCCGCACACCCCAAATAAGGACTTATCTTTAGATGATTTCATCAGTTTCCTCATTTCAAATCCCTCCCAAAAATTTCAACTATATAAATTGTATCAACTGCTGGTTAAATTTGTCACGTTCTTCCCAGAAAGGTCCATGACCGCTATATTGAAACGGGACAAGCTGGGAATTTCTAATTTTTTGATTTATTTCTTGTGATTGTGAAAATGGAATCACTTTGTCATGCATTCCGTGGACAATTAAAGTAGGAGTTACTATTTTTGGAAGATCTTCATGTAACGTTTCATCTCTCAGTAAAACAATGACTGCGGCAGTAGACCAACTTGCAGCCTCCAATCCCATTTGAATAAACCAGTCGGAGAATGGTCTCGTTATATACTGAAAGAAAAAGGTATCGGTTACTCCCTGCATCATCTTTGGGCGGTCATTTAACGTTTCGTTAAGAAGTCTGCTAGCCGTTTCTGTTGTAAACCCAACGGGAGCAGCAGCATCGATAAGGACAAGTTTGGCTACTCCGTAACCGTTGTGCCTAGCCATATAGCGAATGGCGATCCCTCCACCCGTAGAGTGGCCAGCAAGCGTAAAATTGTCTAATTCAAGTGTACGGACAACCGTGAGGATATCATCTGCCAGTCGGTTATAATTGTAACCATTCATGGGTTTATCCGAATTGCCAAATCCTCTCCAGTCAATGCCAATACAGCGGTAACCCATTGCCGGAAGAATAGTAAACTGATATTCAAACTGTTTATGGCTCAACGGCCATCCATGGATAAACACAATGGTCTTAGCGCCTCCTGGGTTAATATCCTCTACAAATAAATTTACACCGGGCTCAGCCGTAACATAGTATCCCATTCTGATTCCCCCGTAACAATATGGTTTCAACATAAGATATTCATTTTTGTAAAGATAGATGAGCAATGATTTCAGTTGCAGGTTAGAGATGTGAGAGGAATTGACATTTGGGGTTGTAATATTTATGTTTATCAAAAAATAAACCAAGTTTATCAACTGAAATCACAGTTTATCAACGAATACTCCTAGAATAGGGAAAATTTATTTTAAATAAACTCTCCTCTTTTCCTTTACTAACGCAGGTCAAAAATTTCCAATCCTCCATGAAAAATGTTGTCCAAGCTGGCATATGCGGGTTATTAGGTGAATATAGTAGCAATGAAATGATTTATAGGCATCCATATAGAAAAACCTCGGGCAATGTTCACGGAAAATACAAGGAGGCAAAGGTAATGGAAATATTAAAAGTTTCAGCTAAATCAAACCCAAATTCTGTAGCTGGTGCACTTGCAGGTGTTTTAAGAGAAAGAGGAGCAGCGGAAATTCAAGCAATTGGTGCCGGGGCCTTAAATCAGGCAGTTAAAGCGGTTGCTATTGCAAGAGGATTCGTAGCGCCAAGCGGGGTAGACTTAATTTGTGTTCCCGCTTTTACAGATATTCAAATTGATGGGGAAGAACGAACAGCCATTAAACTAATTGTTGAACCTAGGTAATTAGTTTTAAGGGGCTATGGGGGACCTGTTTGCATACAATAAGCAAGCAGGTTTTTTATGCATTTACGATGTTCTTAAAGACGTAAGTGAATGATAGTTTAAGAGAAAATGAAAAATTTGTCTTTAAAAATATCAAAATATTTATAATATTGACGAATTTCAGTATAATATAGTTGGAAGCATTTTCACACAACTACACTTACTATCGCTTTAGGAACAAATGGAAAATACAACTTAACCGGTTCAGTTTAAAGGAGTGTCTAGCATGGTACAACAATTATCATGGAAAGTGGGCGGTCAGCAGGGGGAAGGGATTGAAAGTACAGGAGAAATATTCTCGATTGCCCTGAATCGCCAAGGCTATTACTTATATGGGTACAGACACTTTTCTTCCCGTATTAAAGGAGGCCATACGAACAATAAAATTCGGGTAAGCACAACCCCGGTCCGTACGATTGCAGATGATTTAGACGTCTTAGTTGCATTTGATCAGGAAACGATTGATTTAAACTATCATGAACTACATGACCAAGGGGTTATTATAGCAGACGCTAAGTTTAATCCCGCTGCACCAGAAGATTGCAAGGCCGCGCTTTATCCAGTCGCTTTTACAGAGATTGCTGCAAACTTAAGTACAGCTCTTATGAAAAACATGGTTGCGATTGGTGCCACCTGTGCGGTGTTAAATTTAGATACACATGTTTTTCTCAACGTAGTGGATGAGATTTTTGGCAGAAAAGGCGAACAAGTGGTAGCGAAAAATATGGAAGCGATTCAAAAGGGTTACGAGGTTATGCAAGAACAGCTTGGCAGCTCGACCAACACTTTAAAATTAGACCCGGCTGATGGCAAGAAGCGATTATTCATAATCGGCAATGATGCAATTGCATTAGGTGCCATGGCGGGTGGAGCCCGATTTATGGCTGCCTATCCAATTACACCAGCATCTGAAATCATGGAATACCTGATTAAAAAACTCCCAAAAGTAGGAGGGACAGTCATCCAGACAGAAGATGAAATGGCCGCCTGTACAATGGCGATTGGTTCAAATTATGGAGGGGTTCGTTCCTTTACCGCTTCAGCGGGGCCAGGACTTTCTCTGATGATGGAATCAATCGGTCTTTCAGGAATCACAGAAACACCACTTGTCATAGTCGATACACAGCGGGGCGGACCTTCTACCGGGCTGCCAACTAAACAGGAACAATCTGATCTTCTTGCGATGATTTACGGAAGCCACGGGGAAATTCCGAAGATTGTGATGGCACCAAGTACAGTCGAAGAGGCATTCTACGATATCGCAGAGGCTTTTAACCTAGCAGAAGAGTATCAATGTCCGGTTATTTTTCTATCAGACTTGCAGCTCTCCCTGGGAAAGCAAACCGTTGAGCCGCTTTCCCTGGAAAAAATAGAGATTCACCGCGGTAAGCTAGTAAATGAAGATCTCCCTGAGCTTTCAAACAAAGGATATTTTAAGAGATACGAACTGACAGAGGATGGCGTTTCGCCTCGAGTATTACCGGGTACGAAAAATGGGATCTTCCACGTAACCGGTGTTGAGCATGATGAAACCGGTAAGCCTTCTGAAGTGGCAGTAAATCGGAAGAAACAAATGGATAAGCGGATGAAAAAATTAAAAAATGTCCGTTTTAACGTACCGGTGTATAAGGATACTCCACATGAAGAAGCCGATTTATTAATGATTGGCATTAACTCAACAAGAGGGGTCATTGAAGAGGCAAAGGAACGCCTCGAAGCTGACGGATTCAAAGTTAACCATGCCCACATTCGCTTGCTTCATCCATTTCCGGCTGATGAGGTAGCGGAAGTGGTAAGCAAAGCAAAGAAAATAGCCGTTGTCGAACATAACATTACAGGACAGCTGGCTAATATTATCAAAATGAATGTAGGCGGTTCAGATAAAATCCACAATATTTGCAAATATGATGGAAATCCATTTCTGCCGCATGAAGTATATGATGCATGTAAGGAGTTGTTGTAATGGCTACCTTCAAAGATTTTCGCAATAATGTCAAGCCAAACTGGTGTCCAGGCTGTGGTGATTTCTCTGTCCAGGCAGCGATTCAGCGGGCTGCTGCTAATTTAGGATTGGAACCTGAAGATATGGCGTTAGTTTCTGGGATTGGCTGTTCCGGACGGATCTCAGGTTATGTGTATACGTATGGATTTCACGGAATTCATGGCCGCTGTCTCCCAATCGCTCAAGGACTGAAGATGGCTAATCGTGATTTAACGGTTATCGCTTCAGGCGGTGACGGAGACGGATTTGCCATCGGGATGGGGCATACGATCCATGCGATTAGAAGAAACATCGATATTACGTATATTGTCATGGATAACCAGGTATATGGATTAACAAAAGGACAAACGTCTCCTCGTTCAGCTTCTGGTTTTAAAACTAAATCCACACCAGAAGGAGCCATTGAGCCGGCGCTTTCGCCTATGGAAATGGCGCTGACAGCTGGAGGCACATTTGTCGCTCAAGGATTTTCAACGGACCTTAAAGAGCTAACGGCATTAATAGAAGCAGGGATCCGGCATAAAGGCTTCTCTCTCATTAACGTGTTTAGTCCATGTGTCACTTATAACAAAATTAACACCTATGATTGGTATAAAGAAAATCTCACAAAACTCGAGAGTATAGAAGACTATGATCCTTCTAATCGTGAGCAGGCAATGCAAGTTTTAATGAAATGTAATAGCTTGGTTACCGGACTTATCTATCAGAACAAGGAGCAAAAATCCTACCAGGATCTGGTCCCAGGCTATAAAGAAACGCCTCTAGTAAAAGAGGATTTGCATATGTCAGAAGATATGTTCCAGGAACTTGTAAAAGAATTTATGTAATCCAAAAAGCTTTAGAGGGCCATAAGTCTTCTAAAGCTTTTTTGATTGTTATATGCAATATACTAAGTTGATGGACAATCTGTTCGGTGGTGGCAGCACGGCAGTTGTTTATCGGTCAAAAATGGGTTTTATCAGTCAAACACACGTTTTATCAGTCATAATTAGTTTCTATGAGTCAAATTCCTGTTCTATTAGTCAAATCGGGATATCTATCGGTCAAAAATACGATTTTATCGGTCAAATCGTCTGTTCTATCAGTCAGAATCTGTTTTTATCGGTTAAAATTGGGTTCTATGGGTCAAAACATGATTCTATCGGTCAATATCACTTTGCTACGAGTCAATACCCCGATTTTATCGGCATCAGACGACCACCCTATTCTATCGTTAAAATCGCACCTTTTATAAACCTGATCCTCCTTCACCAACTTGTCAATTCTCCCAAAGTCTCCCCTATTGTTTAAGCCCTGAAAAACCTTTATACTAAAGTAATGTGTAGAATGATGGTTATTTGATTACTCATGAAGAAAGGAGTCTTCATTAATGAATGAGAAGCAAAGAGTTGAAGGACAACAAGTAGCAACTGTAAAGCCTCAGGACAAAAAATCCGAGAAGGATTACAGTAAATATTTTCAATCCGTATATATTCCGCCAAGTCTGAAGGATGCGAAGAAAAGAGGGAAGGAAGAAGTCAAGTATCATAAAGATTTCAAGATCCCTGAAGAATTCCGCGGCATGGGGGATGGCAAGAAGTTTTATATTAGAACGTATGGCTGTCAAATGAATGAGCATGACACAGAAGTCATGGCAGGAATCTTCATGGCCCTTGGCTACGAAGCAACCGATACCGTAGAAGATTCAGACGTCATTCTTTTAAATACATGTGCGATTCGTGAAAACGCTGAAAACAAGGTGTTTGGTGAACTCGGGCATTTAAAGGCACTTAAAACAGAAAAGCCAGAGCTTTTAATTGGCGTTTGTGGCTGTATGTCCCAAGAAGAATCTGTCGTTAATAAGATTTTACAATCTTATCAGCATGTTGACATGATCTTTGGTACCCATAATATTCACCGCCTGCCGCATATTTTAAAAGAAGCGTATATGCAAAAGGCAATGGTGGTCGAAGTTTGGTCTAAAGAGGGAGACGTAATCGAAAACCTTCCTAAAGTACGTAAAGGCCAAATTAAAGGCTGGGTCAATATTATGTACGGCTGCGATAAATTCTGTACGTACTGTATTGTACCGTATACACGCGGTAAAGAAAGAAGCCGCCGGCCAGAAGATATTATCCAAGAGGTCCGCCATTTAGCAGCTCAAGGATATAAAGAAATTACGCTTCTTGGTCAAAACGTAAATGCGTACGGTAAAGATTTTGAGGATATGAAATACGGATTAGGCGATTTAATGGATGAGCTTCGTTCCATCGATATCCCGCGTATCCGTTTCACAACCAGTCACCCTCGTGATTTCGATGATCATTTAGTCGAAGTATTAGCGAAAAAAGGAAATCTGGTTGAGCACATTCATCTTCCAGTACAATCTGGATCCAGCGATGTCCTTAAAATTATGGCAAGAAAATATACACGGGAGCATTACCTGGAATTAGTAGCTAAAATTAAAAAAGCAATTCCAGATGTGGCGCTAACAACTGACATTATTGTCGGTTTCCCGAACGAAACAGACGAACAGTTTGAAGAAACACTTTCTTTATACAAAGAGGTCGGCTTCGAATCTGCTTATACTTTTATCTATTCACCTCGAGAAGGAACACCGGCTGCCAAAATGAAGGACAATGTTCCAATGGAAGTGAAAAAAGAACGTCTGCAACGTCTAAATGCGTTAGTAAATGAGCTTTCTGCAGAGGCTATGAAGAAATATAAGGGTCAAATCGTTGAAGTGTTAGTCGAAGGGGAAAGTAAAAACAACCCTGAAGTCCTAGCCGGCTATACACGCAAAAATAAATTGGTTAACTTTAGAGGACCAAAATCAGCAATTGGCCAGCTTGTCAAAGTCCGTATCAAAGAAGCCAAAACATGGACACTTGATGGTGAAATGGTCGAAAGTATGGAAGCAGTTGAGGTGAAATAAAGTGGCTAAATATACAAAAGATGATATTATTGCACGTGCAAGAGAATTGGCTGATATGATTTCAGAAACAGAAGAAGTCGATTTCTTCAAACGTGCTGAAGCACATATTAACGAGAACCAAAAGGTTCGAGAGATGATCGCGAGTATTAAAAGTCTGCAAAAACAAGCTGTTAATTTCCAGCACTTTGGCAAAGATAATGCTTTAAAAATGGTAGAAGAAAAAATCGAAAAGCTTGAAAAAGAGATCGACGAAATTCCAATTGTACAGGAATTTAAGAACTCACAAGTTGAAGTAAATGAGCTGCTTCAAGTCGTAGCTCATACGATTTCAAACAGAGTAACCAATAAAATCATTGAATCAACTGGCGGAGACCTCCTAAGAGGAGAAACTGGCTCATCAGTTAAACATTCATAATTAGCAAACAGAGGGAAGGTTCTTTTGTTTTTTGAAACAAAGGGACGGTTCTTCTGTTTTTTTATTGACAGCATTTTTTCTAGGCACATTCTAATATACAGCCTGCATAAGATGTAATAGTGGTTCTTAGCCTATTCGTTTAATCCAAAGATTCCTTTTATTCAAACAAGAAATATTCGCACACTAGTCTAATGACCCGCATAGGATGAAATGAAAAGACTAGAGGAGGTATCGCTCGCATGGCAGAATACAGAGAGATTATAACGAAGGCTGTCGTTGCAAAAGGACGCAAATTTACCCAGTCCAATCATACGGTAAGCCCAGCTAAAAATCCGTCGAGCATTCTAGGTGCCTGGATCATAAACCATACCTATTCAGCAAAGAAATCTGACAATACGGTAGAAGTAAGCGGACATTATGATATTAACTGTTGGTATTCCCATTCTGATAATACAAAAACGGAAGTATGTTCTGCAAAAGTACCGTACACAGATATCATAAAGCTTAAGTATCGGGATCCAGACATCTTAGGAGAAGAACAAGTGATTGCCCGTGTTCTTCAACAGCCAAATTGTGTAGAAGCGGTTGTGTCGCCAAATGGCAATAAAATTATCGTGAATGCGGAAAGAGAATTCCTTGTAGAGGTAGTGGGTGAAACCAAACTCGCTGTTGCCATTAATCCAGACGGCGTAGAGGATGACCATGACTGGGAACTTGATGTAGACGATGAAGAATTTGAAGAATTAAATCCAGACTTTTTGGTTGGAACTGAAGAAGAATAACACACTAGGAAGAGACTGCTTCCTAGTTTTTTTTTGTGTTTTCATGTATAAAAATTTTACCTTGGCAGTTTATTCGACTTAGTGAAAATTGTTAGGAATCAAGTATACGTGTAACTACGCTTCTGCCGACGCCTTAAGGCTTGCCAGTCGGCGAGTTTTCTTTATACCTTTTTTGTAACAATAAGGTCTCTCATTCGTCTTATTTTTTGAATAAGGGATGGGGGATTTTTCATGAAAATAATTTCAAAGGTAACAGTGTGGCTGCTGATATTGGGGTTATCAGCCTGTTCAATACAGGGGATGGGTAATCAGCGTGAAACGGGAGATCATAACATCGAACCGCCTAATAATAATCCAATGCCAAAATGGCCAGAGGACCCGCTCCCGCCATTGCCAGATACTCAAGAAGAAGGGCAAAGTGAAATGGGGAATGAACCAGCAGATGAATCTATGCCGCCTGCAGAAAAGCACGAACCAGCCAAATTAGTAGATTACGAGGGTCCGGTTGAGCATATCTTTTTTCATCCGCTCATTGTCTATCCAGAATTAGCGTTTGACGGGGACGCAATGGCACAAGGATATAATGATTATTTTGTAACCGTCAATGAATTTAAGAGAATTTTAGATGAATTATATAAACATAACTATATATTAATAGACATAAATCAGCTTTTTCAAATAAATCAAGATCAATCTATGACTCTGCAAAAATTAAAACTCCCCGAAGGAAAAAAACCCTTAATACTGTCAATTGATGATATGAATTATTATGAGTACATGCGGCAAAATGGGAATGTCTATAAGCTGATTCTAGATGAAAATGGAAATATTGCGTCCTACGCCAAAAGCCCAAAAGGAAAAGACGTGATCTCATATGATCACGCAATCGTGCCGATTTTAGATCAGTTCGTGCAAGACCATCCAGATTTCTCAAATAATGGCGCAAAGGGGCTGATTGCTTTAACAGGATACGAAGGAGTTTTAGGCTACCGAACCAATGAGTTCGACAGTCCCGCTTACAATCAGGAAAAAGCAGAAGCTCTAAAAGTCATTAAGCGTCTAAAAGAAACCGGCTGGACATTTGCTTCTCATGGGTGGGGACATTTAGATGCAAATAAAGTGAGCTACCAGCTGCTCGCCCAAGATACAGAAAGATGGAAACAAGAGGTTGAATCTTTAATAGGGCCTACGAATGTTTATATTTACCCTTATGGAAGCAGACCAGATACAGGAGGAGATAAATTTAACTATTTGATTGAATCTGGATTTAACGTCCTATGCTCAGTCGGACCTGTCCCATATCTAAAATCGTATGAAACCCAAGCGTTCATGATGGACCGCCGCCACATTGACGGAATTGCTCTTCAGACGCAACCAGAAAAATTAAGACCGCTAATGGATGCAGAAAAAGTCCTAGAGGCTGAAGTAAGGCCATAATAATGCTTATTATTAATAGAATAGATGCTAACGGAACCTATTTCAGAGGACGATAAGAAACATTGTATAAATCAGAAAGTATCGTTAAGCAGTATGTATATGAAAACTTGCCGGCCGGCAAGTTTTCTTTTTGCCTATTTTCTCCTCATCTCCATATTTCTAGACCGTGATTGCATCCCAATCTCTATGATATAATGGGGTAATGTAAAAGATTGATAGATAAGAAAGGTTTTGTGATATAGATGGCTTCTTACACGCCGATGATTCTGCAATATTTAGAGATCAAAAAAGACTATGAAGATGCATTTCTCTTTTTTCGCCTTGGCGATTTTTACGAAATGTTTTTTGAAGATGCCATAAAAGCTTCAAGGGAATTAGAAATCACATTAACATCGCGCGAAGGAGGAACGGATGAGCGAATTCCGATGTGCGGAGTTCCCTATCATTCTGCCGCCACATACATAGAACAGCTGATTAAAAAAGGATATAAAGTAGCGATCTGTGAGCAAGTGGAAGACCCGAAACAGGCAAAAGGTGTGGTAAAACGTGAAGTCGTTCAGCTAATCACACCTGGTACCTTAATGGATAGCCACACACTAACGGATAAGGAAAATAACTATATTGCTTCGATTACATCAGAAGGCAATATGTTTGGTTTTTCCTACTGTGATTTATCAACTGGTGAGCTAAAAGTTACTTTGCTAGACCGAGTAGAAGATTGTTTTAATGAGTGTGCTTTACTTGGTGTAAAAGAGATTGTAGTCGCAGACGATTTTGCTGAAAAATGGGGACCTATTTTACGAGAGCGCTATGGTGTTACAATTTCGCTTCAAAAAGAATTAGATGATGAAACTAAGTTTGGAGCTAGGATTGCTTCACTTTCTCACCCAGAAGAAAAAGCAGCAGTGATCCGGTTGTTAAGTTATTTGTATCGGACGCAAAAACGCAGCTTAGACCATATCCAAGAGGCGCTGTACTATCAAACCGAGCATTTCTTAAAAATGGATGAGTATTCAAAACGGAATCTCGAACTAACTGAAACGATCCGGACTAAAGATAAAAAGGGAAGTTTACTTTGGCTTTTGGATGAAACAATGACAGCGATGGGCGGTCGTTTATTGAAAGCGTGGATTGACCGTCCGCTTACCAATGAAAAAGAAATCCAAGAGAGAATCGAGTTTGTCGAACTTTTAAAAGAAAAATTCTTTGAACGCCAGGAGCTTCGTGAAAAATTGCAGAAGGTATATGATTTGGAGAGACTTGCTGGCCGGATTGCATTTGGAAATGTTAATGCACGTGATTTTATCCAATTAAAGCACTCCTTAAAACAAGTTCCTGATATTCAATCTATTATTCTCGGACTTCTCTCATCACCAAACAAATGGGAAACTTCCCTTGATGCTTGTGAAGAGGTTCATAATCTGCTAGAAAAGGCGATTCATGATAATCCGCCGGTATCGGTAAAAGAAGGGGGTCTGATTAAAGATGGCTATGACGTCAAATTGGACCAATACCGCGAAGCCAGCCGCAACGGAAAGTCGTGGATAGCTCAACTGGAACAGGAAGAACGGCATAAAACAGGGATTAAGTCATTGAAAGTGGGCTATAACCGTGTATTTGGTTATTACATTGAAGTAACTAGAGCCAACCTGCACCTATTAAAAGAAGGGCAATATGAGCGGAAGCAGACGCTGACCAATGCGGAACGTTTTATTACGCCTGAATTAAAAGAAAAAGAAGCCCTGATTTTAGAAGCAGAAGAAAGAAGCATTGAACTCGAATATGATTTATTTACAGAGATTCGGGAAGAAGTGAAAACGTATATTCCACGCTTGCAGGCTCTCGCGAAAGCAATAAGTGAAATTGATTGTCTGCAAAGCTTTGCGACAGTCAGCGAAGAACGGCATTATGTAAAACCGGCTTTTAGCGAGGATCGAAAGCTAGTGATCCAAAACGGACGTCATGCCGTTGTGGAAAAAGTGCTGGGGATGCAAGTTTACGTACCGAATGACTGCTACATGAATCCAGAACGGGAGCTTTTATTAATTACTGGTCCTAACATGGCTGGGAAAAGTACATACATGAGACAAGTAGCTTTAACAGCGATCATGGCGCAAATTGGCTGTTTTGTTCCGGCTGACGCAGCAGAAATGCCAATCTTTGATCAGATTTTTACAAGAATCGGCGCGGCAGACGATTTAGTTTCAGGTCAAAGTACCTTTATGGTTGAAATGCTCGAGGCAAAAAATGCATTAACGAAAGCTACGAAAAACAGTCTGATATTATTCGATGAAATCGGCCGTGGAACGTCTACATATGATGGCATGGCTTTAGCTCAGGCGATGATCGAATACATCCATAATCACATCGGCGCGAAGACCCTATTTTCAACACATTACCATGAACTGACTGTCTTAGGGGAAAAATTGCCGAAGCTTACTAATATCCATGTAAGTGTCTCAGAAGAACGAGGGAAAGTAGTCTTTTTACACAAACTGAAAGATGGAGCTGCTGATAAAAGCTACGGAATCCATGTAGCACAGCTGGCTGAGTTGCCGATTGAAGTGATCAAGCGGGCGCGTGAAATCCTTGTGACTTTTGAGAACAAAGATGAAACTCTTGCAGCAGTTATAAAAGAACCGAAATCGCAACAGCCAGAAGAGGCGCAATTGTCCTTTTTTGATGTAGAAGTCAGTGATGAGGAGCAGCAAAAACAAAAATTAATTCTGGAAAAGCTAAAAAACTTAGAGCTGATGCAAATGACACCGCTCGATGCGATGAACGCTTTATATGAACTGCAGAAAATGATGAAAGCTTGACTGTAAAGGAGGTCATATGATGGGAAAAATACACGAACTCGGAGACGCGCTTTCCAATAAAATAGCTGCTGGTGAAGTGGTAGAACGGCCTGCGTCTGTCGTGAAGGAGCTTGTTGAAAACGCGGTAGATGCGGGGAGTACCGTCATTGACATCCTTGTAAAAGAGGCTGGACTAGAGGAAATCCGCATTATTGATAATGGTTCCGGGATTGAACATGAGGACGTATTAACGGCGTTTAAACGGCATGCAACCAGTAAAATTCATAATGAAGATGATTTGTTCCGCGTCCGTACACTCGGGTTTCGGGGCGAGGCACTGCCAAGTATCGCTTCCGTTTCTAAAGTTAAACTACAAACTTGCTCGGAATCCGAAACAGAAGGGACAGAAGTGGTTTTAGAAGGAGGAAAAGTCATTTCCTTTGAACGAGCCAGAGCCAGAAAGGGAACAGATCTTTCGGTTCAGGAGTTATTTTATAATACGCCTGCCCGCCTAAAATATATGAAAACCTTACATACGGAGCTTGGCCATATCACTGATGCAGTTAGCCGCTTAGCTCTATGTAACCCTCATATCTCGTTTCGGTTAGTCCATAACGAAAGAAAGGTACTGCAAACAAGCGGCAATGGCGATCCGGTTCAAGTACTTGCTTCGATTTATGGGGTAGGAATAGCGAAAAATATGGTTAAATTTCAAGCCTCTTCCCTTGATTTTGAAGTAACGGGATACATGGCAAAGCCTGAAAATACCAGGGCATCGAGACACTATATGACCATCATCGTGAATGGACGCTTTATCCGAAATCACGCGATTCAAAAAGCAATCTTAGACGGATTCCACACGTTTTTACCAATTGGACGTTACCCAATCTGTCTATTAGATATAAAGATGGATCCCTTATTAGCAGATGTCAATGTCCACCCTTCGAAGCTCGAGGTCCGTTTCAGTAAAGAAAGAGACCTGATGGATCAAGTAACAGCTGCCATCCGGAGTCAATGGCGAAAAGAGACCTTAATTCCTTCAGCAGTTTCAGCGTTTGAAAAACGAGAGCAAAAGGCTGTTCAGACAACGATAGATTTGGAGCTGCCTTCAGAGAATGCAAAAAGCACAGTAGGACAGGACTCTTTTTCGACCCATATTGAGGGGGACAGCAAGGGCAGTACTGGTTCGGTTAATTTGACAGGACAAAGAAAAGAAGAGCTTGATAACGGATTGATAAATGAACTGGTAAGTCAACCGGCTTTTGTTAAAGAAGAGGAAAGCTCTTTGGAAAAAACAGCCGAGGAAGTGGCACGGTGGAAGGATGAGATGGAAGAGAAGGTCCCTGCCTCCAGCATAGAAGTCCGAAGCCCAAGAATTCCTCCACTCTATTATGTGGGACAGGCTCATGGTACCTACATTATTGCCCAAAATGATGAAGGACTTTATTTAATCGACCAGCATGCCGCACAAGAACGGTTAAAGTACGAATTTTATAGAGTCAAAGTTCAGGAGGTTGCAAACGACGTCCAAGATCTGCTCATTCCATTAACACTGGAATACGCTCCTGATGACTTTATTAAAATAAAAGAAAACCAAAATAAATTAGAAGCCGCAGGAGTTTTCCTTGAGGAGTTTGGCATGAACAGCTTCATCATTCGCTCTCATCCAACCTGGTTTCCAAAGGGAGAAGAAAAAGAAACCATCGAGGAAATGATCGAACAGCTCTTAAATATGAACAAAATCAGCATCGAAAAAATCCGGGAAGAAGCAGCAATTCTCATGAGCTGTAAGGGATCAATCAAAGCAAACCGCTATCTTAGGCAGGAGGAAATCGAAACCCTGCTGCACGATTTGCGTTATGCGAGCGATCCGTTCACATGTCCCCACGGAAGACCGATTATCATAAAATTTACAACCTATGAACTTGAAAAGATGTTTAAACGGGTGATGTAAGGGGAATGAGGTGGTTGTACAGTTAAATGATAGGTGGGGAATGACGGTTTATTTTCGGCAGCGGTGGATTACTCTCGGTAGAGTAAGATTTACTCTCGGTAGCGGAGGATTTACTCTCGGCAGCGGAGGATTTACTCTCGGTAGCGGAGGATTTACTCTCGGTAGCGGAGGATTTACTCTCGGTAGCGGAGGATTTACTCTCGGTAGTGGTGGATTTACTCTCGGTAGCGGAGGATTTACTCTCGGTAGCGGAGGATTTACTCTCGGTAGCAGAAGATTTACTCGCGGTAGCAGGGGATTTACTCGCGGTAGGAGGGGATTTCTCTCGGCAGTGGGGATTTACTCTCGGCAGCATGCCCGTTACCCTGATGAAGCTCCATTGACATCACCGCCATCCACAAACCAATCAAGCGCCATTACTCACTAAAGACACAGCCACCATTCATTCGACAAAATGTTTAAAAATATCTCTTCGCGTCTATAATAAGAGGATGTTTGAGTCATTGTAGACGCAGGGAAAGGAAACAAGCGATATGGACCAGCAACAAAAAGTTGTAGTCATCATCGGACCCACTGCTGTTGGTAAAACAAAAGTCAGTATTGAACTGGCGAAACGATGGAATGGCGAGATTATTAGTGGCGATTCCATGCAGATTTACCGCGGGTTAGATATAGGGACGGCGAAAGTAACGGAAGAAGAGAAGGATGGGATTCCGCATCACTTGATTGATATTTGCGACCCGGATGATGCTTTTACCGTTGCTGATTTTCAAGCTCTGGTCAGGGAGAAAATTACGGAAATTGAACAGCGCGGGAAGCTTCCGTTTATTGTCGGCGGTACTGGCCTGTACATTCAATCCGTTTTATTCGATTTCCAGTTCCTGGAGGAAGCGTCAACGGCAACACGTGAAAAGCTTTATGCCCAATATGAGAACGAGGGAATAGAGCCTTTGTTTCAAAAATTGCAAGAGGTTGACCCGAATAGTGCAGAAGCAATTCACCCGAATAATGTAAGACGAGTGATTCGGGCACTGGAGGTTTATCTTGATACAGGGCAAGCTTTTTCTGAATGGAAGGAGTCTCAAACGAATCAGCTTTTATATGATGCAGCGATCATCGGTCTTCAAATGGACCGCGAACTTTTATATGACCGTATTAATCATCGTGTAGATATTATGATGGAAGCTGGATTATTAGATGAGGTAAAAAGCCTATATGATCAAGGGATTCGCGGCACTCAGGCTGTACAGGGGATTGGCTATAAAGAACTGTACGAATACTTTGACGGGAAAGTGGACTTAGAGCAAGCGGTGGAAAAACTAAAGAAAAACTCGAGAAATTATGCAAAGAGGCAACTCACTTGGTTCCGAAATCAGCTGGATGTCCAATGGTTTGATATGACCGATATTTCCGCAATTGAGAAAAAAATTGAGGAAATATCACAATATCTTGCAGGAAAGTGGAGTCTCGGAGCGAATACATAAAGCAAAAGCGAAAACACCTTCGCAGAGAGAGAATAGGAGGCAGGGCCATGAAACAACCGGTTAATATTCAAGATCAGTTTTTGAATCAGTTACGAAAAGAAGGGATCCCAGTAACCGTCTTTTTATTAAACGGTTTTCAAATTCGGGGATATATTAAAGGATTCGATAACTTTACGGTGTTATTTGAATCAGAGGGCAAGCAGCAGCTCGTATTCAAGCATGCCATCTCAACCTTTGCCCCACAACGTAATGTGACCATTGAAATGGAAGCTTAATGAATTCAATAGTATAGAGTGGAAAAGGGTGTTCCAGGTGGAGCATCCTTTTTGTTTGCAGAAAAATGCATTAACTGATACGAGCAATGTGGCATAGATAAGATTCAAAATGTTTTTCATGTATAAAATAGGAAGGAATTTACAAATAATACGATCAACTCAGTTAAAAACGGAGATGGTCCTATTGTCAAATATGATGCCCCATGAAAAAGGAATCGACCACACTTTGAGCCTATTGAGAGAAGGATATTTGTATATTTTAAATAGACGGCGCAGCTTCAGCTCTGATGTCTTCGAAACCCGTTTACTTGGAAAGAAAGCAATCTGTATGGGGGGAAAGGAGGCCGCAGAGATTTTTTATGATCCTGAAAAGTTCCAAAGGAAAGGTGCAGCCCCAAATCGGTTGGTGCAGACCTTGTTTGGCAAGAAAGGGGTTCAAACATTGGATGGGCAAAAACATAAAAACCGTAAGGAAATGTTTATGTCGCTCATGACCCCTCATGAACTTAAAAGATTAACGGATATTGCCAAAAAAGAGTGGAAGCTTGCAGCGCAAAAATGGGAACAAATGGATCAGATTATTTTTTATGAAGAAGTTCAGGAATGGTTATGCAGAACCGCATGCCAGTGGGCAGGAGTGCAAGTACGAGATGATGAAATCAAGCATCTAACCAATGATTTAGAGGCGATGTTTGAGTCGCCTGCTGCGATGGGACCTGATCATTGGAAAGGAAGAAATGCACGGAACCGAGTTGAAAAGTGGATAGGAGAAATCATTACCAGGGTAAGGAGTGGGGAAGTTCAACCTGCCGAACATACCATACTACATAGGTTTAGCTGGCATCGTAATCCTGATGGAAGTCTTCTGGATCATGAGACTGTTGCAGTAGAAGTGATTAATATCTTAAGACCCATTGTAGCAATTGCGATATTTATGAATTTTACT
The DNA here is from genome assembly GCF_900207585.1 of Bacillus oleivorans. GTDB lineage: Bacteria > Bacillota > Bacilli > Bacillales > JC228 > Bacillus_BF > Bacillus_BF oleivorans. The sequence continues at coordinate 40,925 of NZ_OAOP01000012.1, forward strand.
GTCTTGGCCTTACATCATCATCCTGAGGAAAGAGAGAAACTTGAATCAGGTGATGAAAAAGATTACCGGATGTTTGTTCAAGAAGTCCGTCGCTATTATCCGTTTTTTCCCTTCGTCGCAGCCCGAGTAAAAAAAGATTTCATCTGGATGAACTATACATTTGAAAAAGGTACGTTAACATTATTGGATCTTTATGGCACCAATCATGATCCTAAAATTTGGGATAATCCTGATATCTTTAATCCGCAGCGGTTTGCTGAGTGGGAAGAAAGTCCTTTCAGTTTCATACCGCAGGGGGGTGGTGATTACCTATTAGGACATCGCTGTGCAGGTGAGTGGGCCACCATTGAAATCATGAAGGTTAGTCTAGACTATCTCGTAAACCAAATAGAATATCAAATTCCTGACCAGGATCTCAGTTATAGCATGGTTAGTATACCAAGTATTCCTCGCAGTAAAATTGTAATGAAAAATATAAAGCGGAAATAAGGTTGTTTTTCATTTATGTGTGCGATGCTAAATAGGGGCAATAAGGGATAGATCTGTAGATGAATAAGAGTTGATTACAAAGAAGGAACCGGTGTGGTTCCTTTCCAGCAATTAATGATTATTTGGATTTTTTAATTGAGATTTGCTTCCGCGTTTGGAGTTGTAATGTTTGCCCTTACTGTTATCGCCACTAACCGCCTCTTGACCGAATTCTGTGTCTAACTTGCCGCTATTACTTGGCGAACTTTGATTTTGACTGCCATTTCGATTATTACGCTTTGTCATGTTTCACACCTCCCATTTTACAGTTATTCATATCATTCCAATCTTTATTTGTTTCATGATTTCTGATTAAAGAACCCAGTCTTGAACTAATAAAGTCTATGAACTGGGTATTTGGTTTTATGGTTTTAATATAACTTTAATACAATCTTCTGTTTTCGTATCAAAAACCTCATAACCATGCTTTGCTTGGTCTAATGGCAATACATGTGTAACAACATCTCCAATATCAACTTTCCTTTCCGAAACTAATTGATACAGGTGTTTCATATAAGGTATAACTGGTGCCTGTCCAGTCTTAATATCAATGTTCCTGTTAAAAATATCCCCAAGAGGGAATGCATTATAGCGGCCACCGTAAGCACCTGTTATTTGTATGGTTCCTCCTTTTCGAACAGCCTGAGTAGCCATGACTAAAGCACTCATAGACCCCCCTTGAAGTTTAAGTCCAGTCGCTAAAAATTCAAGGTCCGAAAACTTCCCGTCCATACCGACTGCATCAATGACTATATCAGCGCCTCCGCTTGTAAGTTCTTTTAAGTATTCACCCGTATGTTCATGGTCTTCAAAATTAATGATTTCCACATTATTCGTACGTTTTGCATGCTGTAAACGATAATTAATGTAATCTACTGCAATAACCCTTTTTGCACCTTTTAACCAGGCAAATTTTTGTGCAAGAAGTCCAACTGGCCCACAACCAAAAATGATAACAGTATCCCCTTCTTTAACCCCTGCATGATCCACACTCCAATAGGCTGTTGAAGCAGCATCGGCAATTAAGACAAGTTGTTCATCTGCAACTTCGCAGTCTTCAGGAATTTTAAATGGAGTGAAATTTCCATAAGGAACTCTCATATATTCAGCTTGGCCGCCTGCATATCCACCAGTCGTTTCTGAGTAACCAAAGTATGCTCCCATTTCACCATGTGGATTGGAATTATCACATTGACTTGTTAAATCGTGCTGACAGTACCAACATTGACCACAGCTAATATTAAAAGGGATAATTACACGGTCCCCTTTTTTTAAATTGGTTACTTCTGGACCGACTTCCTCTACGGTTCCCATTGGTTCATGCCCAATAATAAAATCCGTTGGCATGTTTGGTACCATTGCGTGAATTAAGTGTAAATCCGATCCGCAAATTGCAGACGAAGTAACCTTTATGAGAATATCATCTGGTTTTTCTATTTTGGGGTCATTTACCTCTTTTACTTCTACATTTTTTATACCTTGATATGTGACAGCTTTCATAATAGTTATCCCTCCTTTTATTGATTTGGTGTTGCAAACATACCGCCTCTGTCGGTGTCCATAGGGAATAGATTCATTTTTCCAATTTGAACGGCGGTTTCTGCTCCTTTTAAATCTATTGGGAACTGATCTTTAAAGTTATAAGGATGGAGCCATTTATTTTCAATCATTAAATCCGTAATTTCTCCATGTAAATCGATTGCAGCTTCCAATTGTTTAGTTAATACCTTTCTGAGTTCCGGGTTGGACGTCTCTGATATAGCAAATCCATAATTGCGAATTCCATTTTTTACAGATAATAAAAAATCTAATGCAAATGTAGAATCGGCTAAGTTGGGCATCCCTTCGGCATTTCTTGGGTCTAGATAATCTTGCATTTTTCTGCCTCCTGCTATTGAATGATTTGGCTTTGATTATAAAAAGGGAGTAGTTCATTTATGTCCTGAATGGATTGTTTAACATCTTTTTCCATAAGCTTTTTTAACTCATTATTAAAGCATATTCCTTGCATTAATTTTGATCTAACTAAACACACTGTTTTGAAATTGATGATCTCGTGTGTTTCTAATGTTTCATGCATTGCCAATTTTTCCATATCCATGTGGCTCACCTCCAGTTTACTATGTATTTTCCCCTAACTAACTTTTCTTATATGCATTAATATTCAAGGGGAAAAATGAATTTGATAAGGGGGACTGCAAATAATAATGAATATTACTGCTCAACCTTTGAGAATATAAAAGAACAAAATACCGGAAATAATGGAGTGAAAAGTATGTCAAAATATTTAGGATTGCACGAAACTCTAGAAGTTCACGAATTGTTGACCTTTAAAAACCTCTGCTTAACCAAATCGTCGACGATGAGCGTATTAGCACAAGATGAAGAATTAAAAACAATACTTTCAAATGACGTTACTGCAGGACAACAGCATATTAAGCAATTACTGCAATTTTTAACCAATCGGGAGGTGCAACAATGAACCGATTTATTCAAAACATAGTCGGGATGGGTGGAATGACCGATCAGGTTATAGCAACAGACTTTTTAATTTCTGCTAAAGCTGGGGTTAGAAACTACACGGCTGCCATTACAGAAGCCGCTACTCCCGAATTACGAAAGGTATTAAGAGAACAATTACGAGATGCGATTCAAACACATGAGAATATTACCAACTATATGATCGCAAAGGGCTATTACCATCCACACGATTTAAGTGAGCAGCTTCAGGTTGATTTAACTGCTTCGAACACAGCAACTAACTTGGCGCAACAGCAAAATGGTTAATTCGAATAGTTAATCGAGGATTTTTGAAATCTAATAGTGGCGGGTTGATACTAGTACTAATTTCATCTCTTTATCAGCCTTAACCAAAAAGCACACCCCCTTTAAAAGTGGTGTGCTTCAAAATTTTTTCAAAGGAATAGGTTAGTTCAAATAGGTGGAGGCGTTAATCCTAGCAGGATTAACGCTCTTTTTGTTGAAGTTATTGAACTTAATGGGCACATTAGTTCAAGACTAGTTTTAACCTGTAATGTCTACATATCTAAATAGGGGGATAAAATTCAAATGGGTATAATTGATTTTACTGTACTTCCGCCTGTGGGAACCCTATGTAATGATGTTGATAGTTTTAGAATAGCCAGATACGGCGGAGAAGAAGCATTATCTATTAAGGTATGTCCTCATGGGTTTCCAGGAATAGTTTTTCAGCAAAACAACGGGCAGTCCGCGATTAAAGACATTAACACCAAATCAGGACGTGTAATAGACATACCGACTCTATATATTCATGGTCAGGTAAAAGAACTTGCTATTATGAATTTTAAACAAGGACCGTTTGTAACCATTCAAGTCGTTCTTAAACCCCATGCCTTAAGAACTTTATTTGGTATGGATGTATCCACATTAACCAATAATTCCTTCGGTTTTGCTGAAATAGGAATGGAGGATCTGAATAGGCAGCTATTAGATGCAAAAGACAATAAGCATTATATAAAACTGTTAACTGATTTTTTAATGGAAAAACAAAGTCAAGGCTACCCAAGGGATACTTTAGTGGAACAGAGCCTCTGTTTAATTAATAAAAATATTAGTTTTGTAACAGTAAAATATTTAATTGAACAATTGCACATTTCAGAGCGGCAATTTGAAAAAAGATTTGTACAATGTGTTGGCATTACTCCGCAAGCTTTTATTCGAATAAAACGGGTCAATGAAGCGATTAAGCTTATGGATACAGACAGATACGAAAGGCTAAGTGATATAGCTCGGGCTCTAAATTATTATGACCAGTCACATTTCATACGGGATATAAAGGAATTCTCTGGAATCACACCTAAAAGCATTTCTCAAAAAGTAAATAGCTTTCATCATGATCACATAAGTTCCTCTTACTTAGTATAAATGACGGGATAATACAATTATTGCAATTTGTTCCATGTTAATCTGTCTATATTAAATCTAGGAGGCATGAAACATGAGGAAAGTTACAATGTTAAACAGAATATCAATGGATGGTTACTTTGCCAGTCTGAATCACACCAATTTTGGCATGGATTGGTTTATTCATGACCCAGAGGTGGATAAAGAAGTTCGAAGCGGGGATGGACAAGTCGATACTCTCATTTTAGGTGCTGCTACATACAAAGGTTTTGAGCGCAGCTGGGTTCCTTTTTTAAATGATCCCAATGCTCCTAAGGAATTAAAGGCAGTAGCTGAAGAATTGACTAATATGAAAAAGGTTGTATTTTCAACAAATCTGAAAGAAGCAAATTGGGAAAATACAATAATATTTGCAGATAAACCTGCTCAGGTTATTCGGGAATTAAAATCAGAGGAAGGCTCTGATATGCTTATCATGGGAAGTGGGTCTATTGTTCAGCAGCTTGCATTAGAGGGACTGATTGACGAATATCTATTTATTGTCACTCCAGTAGTCGCAGGGGAGGGAAAGCCTCTATTTATAAATGTGAAACAATTCGGACTAGAACTTTTTAAAGCAAAACCATTTAAATCAGGTAACGTACTTTTACACTATACTTTAAAAAGATAGTAAAAGATGGAAAAAAGGAAAATGAAAGGAGGACAAAACTTAGTGCCTACAAATAAAAAAGCAGGTAATCAACAGTTAAAATCAAGGAAAGTATCTGGTTCCCAACAGGTAACAGAATTTATGGAAAATCTAGATCACCCTCTTAAAGAAGAAATAGATGCAGTGAGAAAAATCATTTTAAGCACTAATGGACAAATTACTGAACAGATCAAATGGAATGCTCCGAGTTTCTGTTTTAATAATGAAGACAGGATCACTTTTAATCTGCATGGAAAGGGAATGTTTAAACTTATCTTTCATTGTGGCGCCAAGGTAAAAGATAGGGCAGATAAGGAACCTTTATTTGTTGATGATACAGGTATATTGGAGTGGGTTTCAGGCGACAGAGCAATTGTAAAAATTACTGATAATAATGACGTAAAAGCTAAAGAAGCAAAACTTAGAGATGTAGTAACTAAGTGGTTAGCAATAACTGCTTCTTAGAGGTTTTAAAATAAAAGTATATAGAACAATCGTACCTGAAGTATGTTCTATATACTTTTATTTTTGAGGAATTTATCTTAAGTAAAGGTCTGGCTAACAGAAGTATATAAAATTCAGAAAATCACTGAAGAAATAGAAATAGAGAAGATGGTTGTTTATTATTTATAGCTAATCTCTGTCCTCCCTCAGCTATCATCTCCTCAACTTAAATACGACAGTCATTCTCATTTTTTTGAGACGTTTTTCCAAAACCATCGTCTATATCAATGTAAGCAAAGTATTAAAACTGTAATAGAGGGGATGTAGATGATTAAAAAACTCTGGATTTTAACTGGTTTATTGGTTTTTGGAATGGCGACTTCATTCATTTTTGCAAATGATCACAAAGAAGAAGTGAGAATGGCTCCGGCTCCAGAAGTTGAACCTTTAGATGTCGTTGGCTCCTATGACGGCTTTAAGAAAATGATGAAAGAAATAGAAAAGGATAGAAGCAGATTTTTTGCGTTTGATGCAGTAGCCATGGAAGCAGAAAGTTCGGATGGTGCTGTAGAACAAAAATCAGCAAGCTCTGATAGTGCGTCAGGGGCTGACTATTCAACAACAAATGTTCAAGTTAATGGGGTAGATGAAGCAGACCGAATCAAAACAGATGGAAAATACATGTACCAAGTTAAAGAAAATCATTTAATCATTTCAAGTGTATACCCTGCCAATGAAATGAAAGTTGTTTTTCAAAAGGAATATGAAGATGACTTTTATCCTTCAGAATTGTATGTAGATGATAAACAGCTGATCGTAATCGGTCATGGTCAGTTTAAAGACCCGAATATTAAATCAGATGTAAAAAGTGAGCCTTACTATTATCCTCACTCTAGTGTAAAGGTTTTAATTTATGATTTGCATGATCGGCATAATCTAGAACTCATTCGTGAAGTGGAAGTTGAAGGACACTATAACTCTTCACGAAAAATAGGGAACAGCATATATCTGGTTTCAAACAAATATATTCCCGTCCATATCTTCGATAAAGATGAAACACCTGATGAAGACATTTTTAAACCAGCCTATAAAGACAGTGTTTTAGGAGAAGAGATCAAACGGCCAAATTGGGACCAGATTTATTACTTTCCTGAATTTGAAGAACCGAATTATCTTATAGTATCTGGAATTGATTTAAGCAATCCTGAAAAACCGGCATCGATATCGACTTATTTAGGGGCAAGTCAAAATATTTATGCATCAAAAGAACATTTATACGTGTCAAAACCCAATTTTTCCGAAAGTGGTTTCTTATTGAATCCTGCTGTTGATATAAATACCACCATATTTAAATTTAAATTAGAAAACGGAAATGCTTCGTATATAGCTGAAGGGGAAGTGGAAGGGCAAATCTTAAACCAATTCTCTATGGATGAACACAATGGCTATTTCCGAATTGCAACGACTACAGGGGAAGTATGGAATGAGAAGAATGCTTCTAAAAATCATTTGTTTATTTTAGATCAAAATCTAAAGAAAACAGGTGAAATAAGAGATATTGCGCCAAATGAGGCCATATACTCCGTCCGCTTTATGGGAGATAGAGGCTATATGGTTACCTTTAAAAAAGTGGACCCGCTATTCGTCTTTGATTTAAAAGATCCACATAACCCATCGATTCTCGGAAAACTGAAGATCCCCGGATATAGTGATTACTTACATCCTTATGATGAAAATCATATTATTGGCTTTGGTAAAGATGCGGTTGAAGCAACAAAAGGAGATTTTGCCTATTACCAGGGAATGAAAATGGCGTTATTTGATATTACCGACGTGAACAACCCAAAAGAAAAATTTGTTGAATTCATTGGTGATCGAGGTACCGAATCGGAACTCCTCTATAACCATAAAGCCTTACTTTTTTCTAAGGAAAAAAATCTGATTGCATTCCCTGTCAGACTACATGAATTACCAGATGGAATCGACAATACAGACGGAAACGCATATGGTGATTTTACGTTCCAAGGCGCCTTTGTTTATGGATTAGATTTAGAAAAAGGGTTTACATTAAAGAAACAAATTACGCATATATCAGAAGATGATACATTGAGAATGGGCGACTATCCTGATTACCAAAAAGAAGTACAGCGCATCATGTATATTGAAGACACCTTATATACAATGTCAAATCACAAGATTGAAGCTCATGATTTAAATACTTTCAACAAACAGGGAGAGTTAGTTCTTCCTTATTAAACATAAGTAACTGAAAAGATCGTCTGTGGAGGCGATCTTTTTCTGTGCACTTTTTTTAAAAATCGAGTTCAAGACGAATTTTGCTTTTGTTAGGGACGTAAGTAATAACAAAAGCAAAAGAATAGTCTAACTAAAAATAGTTTGTTCGGAATTTTATTTAAGATAATGGGGATAATATCTGCATTTTCTAGATCATTCTGGTGCCTGTCTCTTGCTGTATGACTGTACACCAGGGAACAGGCACCTATTTTGATTTTAAAACATGAGTGATTTTACTCATTAGTCCTAACATCGGTTTTTTCACTGCTTAAATTGATCGGGATTTTCCCGTGCAAAGGCTCCTCCCTCTCGAATTGTTTCAGCAAGTGCCTCCTTTGCAAGGTTTTCCGCACTTATTTCTTCCTTATACTTTTTCTGACCAGAAGGGTCAACTGCTGATTTACCTTTTAATTCTGATTTAGAACCTGATTCGTTAGTCACTGTTGTAACCTCCTTTCTCATGTTTAGTATGGTTCTATCGAGAACAAATAAAACAGAAGCAATGCCAGGATGACTAATAAAAAAGGAAAAGCGAGACCCGAGGTTATGTAGTTGTTTACCTTACAGTGTTCCAGTAACTTATAGAAATATGATTAAGGCTGCGAGAAGAAGGAATGCTATTTCTATAGCAGCCTAAAAAAGGGATACCAATTACAGGAGGAAAACCAATGGATCGAACCATACAAATGGCAAATGAATTGGAAAGAATGATAGAAGCAGGAGAAATTGATAAAGATGTTATAGACGAAATCACCTCCGTTATACAAGATTTAAGAGATGGAAAGCGAGCTCTCAATGAGTTTTACCAGGCAAGTGCGCCGCAAAAATTACTCGATATATTGGATGAGGTAAACCAAAGGGTAAAGAGATAATCTCTACTAATAAAAAGTGGAAGAGGATATTAATAGTGGGTCTACTTTATCGGAAAAACTATTAAAAGTTCTTAAGGTGTATGGGCAGGAAATTTACACTCAAGATGGATATCAGGTGTCTTGACATTTATCATGGATAAATTCAAAGACTGAATTTCGAGAGGTGTTAAATTGATAAAAAAAGTAATAAGTATAGGCGTTATGGCAGTGCTAATTTTATATCATACGGGAACCATTCAGGCACAAACTTTGACACAAGTATCCTATCCATGTAGTGTGGTTCTTTATCCAGTTAAGGATGTTCCGAATATACAAGGAGTTGCTTTAATTACGAAGGTTAAAAAGCCATATACGGATGCACCAATGAGTCCTGTTAGAGAACGGGAGAGTGTGGGAATCTATGCAGATTGGCTTCCGTCACCTTCCTCGTTTGGGGAATATGACCAATATGAAGGATTTGCCCAGGTACCTGGCATAATCAGTTGGCGATTTAAGATGTATCCCGTTAAGGAGGACACTCCAAGCTGGTTTGGAGGAATTCCATGGGCAGGTAAATTTGACGAGATTTCTTTCGGACTTCCTGTGAATACACGAGTGCAATTGCGTGTTTCAAATTCGAAAACTGAAAAGTTAGGACCTGCCATTATGCAAAATACCTTACAGGGATGCCATAACTAAAGACATCGGTGATAAGGCACTATCCAGAAGAGATGATGGAAAACGGAATCCATTGCCTGGATATGGTTCGATTATCTCAGGATTTGTAAGTTCAATTTCCGCTATAGGAAGTTAAATGAAAAAACCTTTGTAGCGAGTCAACATAATTTGTTGGCTTATTTTTTGGTTATAGGATGTTTAAATATTATGAAACTAATTTGAAATTACTGCCGACTAATAAGATATAAGGGATAAAAAAGGAGGGAGTTACGATGTTGAACATTAGGAAAATGGCTGTAGGGATCGTTTGCTTCTTAATAATATCAATCCTGGGTGCATGTGGGAATGCTGACGTACAAAACGCAGAAAGCGGGGAAGGGCCGACAGGTGATGCAGCTGGAACAGTGCTTGCCGGGCAAGAAGCCCCTGAAATAGCAGGAATTATAAAAAGTGTTGAAACAGATGAAGAGGTTATTATAACGGTAGGTGGCCAAGATGTAAATTATCGTCTATCCGAAGAGGCTAAAAGTCAAATTGAAGGAAAAGAAGTGGAAATAGGAAGCGAGGTTACTTTTTCAACCTACTCCATCGGGGATGACAAAGAAACGATTGATCAATTTATTATCGAATAAATTTAAAACGCAGGGGTTTTAATGAAGGGGTTCCCTTTAGGGATAGAGATAGAAGATCGTTTTATATTTGAAAAAAAAATAATAGGTCGAAAAATGGGGAAAGAGGAGATTTTTCTCCTCTTTCCTATTTGTTGGATATGACATTGACAACAGCTATTTTATGAAAATGAGTTATACTTAAATATCCTCTAAGAATCTTAGAGGATATTTAAGGTTTTACATAATGTTGAATTAATTTAGCCAAAAATAATATGATAAAAGATCGTAGGATATATTCCTATGGTCTTTTCTTTAGTTATTTTATTTTTAGGATTTCTGTCACGCTTTTTTTAATTGCCAACTGTTTTATCAACAAAGATACATCTAAAGACCTAGAATTAAATCGTACATTCGTAATATTAAAATAATTCAGAAAAAGTGGTATTATGCATTCAAGTTAGTAATCCTAACTAACTAACTAACTATTTCTATTAAGGAAGGAGGACTAATTAATTTAATATAAAAATATATGAAAGGGGTTACATAGGTGAAGAAGATATGTAAGCTTTTTGTATCGATCCTGTTATTAGTCGCATTTCTGCCGCCTCTTCAAGGGTTTTCAGCAATGAATGAGGAGCCAGATGTAGAGCTTTGGAATGTATTGAAACCTCTTAGTACCACTGTTTCATTCTTAAATACCGGTGCACACCCGGATGATGAAAGAAGTGATTTTCTTGCCTATTTGTCAAGAGGACTTGGGGTTAAAACAGCCAGTTTGATTGCCAATCGCGGCGAAGGCGGCCAAAATGAAATTGGAACGGAATTAGGGAATGCCCTTGGTATTATTCGTTCCAATGAAATGATTGAAGCAGCCAAAATTACGGGCGTAAAAGCCTATCATTTAAGTGATGTAACATCAGATGCGATTTATGACTTTGGTTTTTCAAAATCACCAGATGAAACCCTTGAAAAATGGGGAGAAGATGTCACCTACGAGCGGCTTATTCATTTCATCAGAACGTACAAGCCGGATATTGTAATGCCTTCATTCCGAAATGTAGATAGTCAGCACGGACATCATCGAGCCATAACTATTTTATCCTTACAAGCATTTGAAGATGCAGCGGATCCGACTGTTTTTCCAGAACATTTTGAGGAAGGTTTAACACCTTGGCAAATTAAAAAGGTTTATTTACCTGCAGCTTCAGACTCAATTCCAGAGAAATCGACTTCAATTGAAATCGGTGTCTACGACCCAATTTACCAAATGACTTATCCTCAGCTTGGCGAGGAATCTAGATATATGCACAAGAGCCAAGGTATGGGTAATGATATACCTGCTGAACCTAGACAGGTTAAAATTGAACTGGTAAAAGCGGTGGATTCAGCGAATAATCCTGCTTTATTTGCTGGAGTGCCATATAATTTTACGGACTGGGCAGAGGTTGTTCCGCAGGAAGATCTAAAAGATCAATTGACTGAGCTCCAAAATAGCCTGGATCAGATTGTTAACCTTTATCCGAATAGAGGAGCGATCTTGCCTGAGGTACAAAAAGCATTAAAAGCTGTAGAAAGGTTAATCGCTAAAACGGAAAAAACTGAATTAAGTGAAGCCGTTAAAGTGGATTTACTCCATAAACTTGAATTAAAAGCTGAACAGCTAAAAGAGGCAAGCTTTGTAGCATCTAGTCTGGATGTGGAAACAACCATTAGTTCCAATGTATTAACTAGCGGTGAAAAATCAACAGTTACGACCACCATCACGAATAATGGCGAAAAGGACATCCATCAAGTTCAGGCATCTCTCCTTTTACCTGACGGCTGGCAAAATAGCGGGGCAAAAACAATTTCGAAGTTAAAATCAGGTGCTTCAAAAACCGTAACATTTGACATTGAGGTTCCTGAGGATGCTGATTATTTTAACCCGTATGGTGAGCCAACGATTCAAAGCAAAATTGCTTTTAAAGAAAATGGATATACTACTGAATCAGTATTAGTGCCTGAAGAAACAGTGGCGGTTTTACCTGAATTCAGTATTACACTGGATCCGCAAAATGTGATTGTCAACACAGCTGATATTCAAGACAAGATCCCTGTTACGGTTAAAGTGAAGAATTACTTTGCAGGTGAGAAAAAGGCAACGATTTCTTTAGATCTTCCAGAAGGCTGGTCAAGCGACCCAGTTGAAACGGAACTATTTTTTACAGAAAGATTTGAGGAAAAAGAGGCGACCTTTAACTTAACGCCTCCAGCAGATATTGAAGCAGGGGATTTTGACATTGAAGCTCTGGCAACAGCAGATGGCAAAACATTTAACACAACTGTTCAAGAGATTTCTTATGATCATATTAAAGATTCGTATTACCAATATCCTTCTGTGATCAATGGCGTAGCCTTTGAATTATTAAAGCCGGATCATCTAAAAATCGGCTATGTTGAAAGCGGCTTTGATAAAGTAGCTGATTACTTAATCAATGCAGGCTTTGATGTCACCAAATTGACAGAAGAAGATTTATCATCAGGAGACTTATCTCAGTATGACACGATTGTAACTGGGATTCGGGCCTATCTATCAAGACAGGATCTTGCTGTAAATAATGACCGATTATTAGAATATGTCGAAAATGGCGGTCACTTGGTTGTTCAATATCATAAACCGGAAGATAATTGGAATATTGAAGAAACAGCGCCTTATCCAATTACAATCGGAAGTCCTTCAATCAGATGGCGGGTTACAGATGAAAATGCCGCTGTTACGGTGAGCAAACCAGATCATAAACTCTTTAACTATCCGAATCGAATTACGGAAAATGATTGGGCCAACTGGGTTCAAGAAAGAGGACTGTACTTCCCAATGCAATGGGATTCCAGCTACGAAACCTTCCTAACCATGGCTGACCCAGGCGAAGCTCCATTCAATAGCGGCATACTCCTAGCCCCATACGGCCAAGGAACCTATTTATACACCAATTTGGTCTTCTACAGACAAATGGAAAACCAAGTCCCAGGCGCCTACCGCATCTTCACAAATTTAATCAGTTATTGAAACAGGGGTGAAACAGGGGGACGGTTCTTGTGTTTCAAATGAAACAGAGGGACGGTTCTTGTGTTTCATTGAGTCATGGGTGAAACATGGGGATAGTTCTTCTGTTGCAATTCTTGGAACGTAAATAAGAAAAATGGGCTCGATTTAGATTTTATAAAAATCGAGCCCATTTTTTTTGTACTGTTCTACATCAATTTATGTGCCGTGCCGCCTGTTATATGTGCCGTTGCGCCCGGTTTATGTGTCGTTGCGCCTGTTATATGTGCCGTTGCGCCCGGTTTATGTGTCGTTGCGCCATGTTTATGTGCCGTGCCGCGCCGTTTATGTGCCGTTCCGCGCCGTTTATGTGCCGTTGCGCCCGGTTTATGTGTCGTTCCGCCCGGTTTATGTGCCGTTGCGCGCCGTTTATGTGCCGTTGCGCCCGGTTTATGTGCCGTTGCGCGCCGTTTATGTGTCGTTCCGCCCGGTTTATGTGCCGTTCCGCGCCGTTTATGTGCCGTTCCGCACCGTTTATGTGCCGTTCCGCACCATCTATGTGCCAATCCGTATTTTTTACCAGAATACACATATTAACTTGCAAAGTGTTAAAGGTCGTTAGAGATATCGATCTTATTTTTTGTATAAAGTTTTAGAAAATTAATCTCGTCACTGGAATATTATGTTAATATTGATTTGAAGTTGTAAAAATAATGGGACTAAAATCCTCTAAAAATATATCATAATTGTCGTACAGACATTTTCCTTGAGAAGGGAGAAATAATATATTAAAAATGTCCTTTAAGAGAGGGTTTCTATTTTTTACGAGTTTTTCGTTTATAGTATATCTATTATTTTATCTCATTTATGATGTAAGATTAGACATGATGCTCTTAACGTGGATTCACTTTATTCCAGGGTTTGCGTTTAATGGATTTTTAGAAATGTTTAGTCCGGATTTTCCTGAACTATTCTTCATTATTCCCATTGTCCTAACAGATGGCCTAATTGGCGGACTATTCACCATGATACTTCGGATTCGATTTCTTCAAAATATAAATATATGGATCTTTTTAATTATTACTTTTCTTTTATATCAACTCTGTGTTCACGCAATCATTCCACCAGTCAGAATTTATTAAACATTAGTCTTAGTCTGCAGTAATTACAATTCCTACATAAGAGAAGGTTGTATTTCAATTAATTTATGAAAATATAAAGGAAGTGATTGTTATTATTAATAAAGTCTAAATTTTAATAATTACCATGTTTAGTTTAGCCGGCTGCACTATAAATGAATCTTCGGACGGTAAAATCGATGAACAATTACAGACCTTAAATAACGAAATAAAGGCAATGAATGAAAAGTTACTAATTTATGAAAGAGAACTATCAGTAAAAGAACAAACCATCCAGGAATTAAAAGAAGAATTAGAAAACTATTCAGGTATGTACAGAGAACAGACTTCTTATTTAGAAAACCTTGCAAATATTAATCAACATTTAATTTTGAATATGCCGGATCTTACGCATATACAAGCCTTCATCAAGGAGATTAATGAACATAATGAAGAATTGACATTTTTAATTGATTACGCTAAATGGGAACATAACTCGGATGCTCCCAATAATGCCAATTTGGTGAATGAGAAAGAGGAAAATATTAAAATTAGGGTTAATAAGAATGTAGAGACTTATACTATAGAAAATGCTACGCCAACTTATAAAACATTAGAAGATTTTATAACAGAAAAGCATGAAGATCGTTTATATAACCTGTATTTTATTGAAAATAAACTAGTATTAATTATAGAACAATTATTGCCTTAAATAATATATAACTCTATCAATTAAATTTATCATAAATGTTATAAGTGAGGAGACAAAGCTGAATATCAATAACACAATTCCATATTTATTAGAATACTAAGAATTTAAAATGAAATGTTTTGAAAAAGGTGTTGAATATTTTGAAATTGATGATGATTACGAACAAGAAATCATTAAAGTCTACGATTACATAGAGTCTAAAAAATATATTATTGAAAGCATTAACCGGTGTAATCAACAGGGAACTAATTTGTAATTTGCATTCTACAAGATAACTATAAAAATTAATATTCTATTTTTAGGTGGGATTTTATGATAATCTCTAATGTTTTTGCAGTTGTCAGTCTTATAACAGCGACTATCCTTGGAATTTTCGGACAGCATTTATCTTACTTTTTAAACGACATTATTGATGGAGTCAACCTTTCCACATATTTAACTTTTATAACCTTTATAAGTATCGCATTGTTTATAGTCGTTCCAATATTAACTTTTATTTCTAAAAAAGTTCAAAAAGAAATGTTTGTATTGTATTTTATCGCGAGTGTTTTAATAGGAATTCCGGTTTCATTCTGGTCCTATTTTGTTTGGGCAATGTGGATGAGTGGAGGATAATAGAAAGAATGACTTTCGTTATTTTTTTGTTGAATTTTCCGGTATTATTCTATATCCAATTCTATAAGATCTAATATGTCACACCCATAGAGTGTAGTACTCTTTTGATAATAATAGATTTCTATTGTATGATTTATTTTTAAAGCTAGAATTACAAAAAAATTTCTATCAGTTGAGGTAAACTATGAAAAGCGTGTTACGTGAGATTAAATTAGAGGGCGGTTTTAATTTTCGTGATTTAGGTGGCTACCAGACAAAAGAAGGTCGTACGGTAAGATCGGGAATGTTATTTCGCTCAGGAAATTTAAGTAGATTGACAGAATCAGACCGGGAAATTGTGAAACAATTGGGTATCAAAAAAATCTGTGATTTGCGTGGAATGGACGAAGTTGAGAGATTCCCAGATCCAATTATTGACGATATAACTTGGCATCACACACCAATCCTTTCTGAAGAAAAGATGTTGGGGCAGGTTGGAGACGATACTGATTTTGCAGACCAGCTTAGGAAGACCAAGCCAGGGGAATTATTAATGAATTTGAATCAACATATGGTTACGTATAAGAGTGCATTCCGAAAAGTTTTTCAAGTACTATTAACCGAACCGAATCATCCTTTACTTTTCCATTGTATGGCTGGAAAAGATAGAACGGGTGCTGTCGCTGCACTCATTCTTAGAATTCTTGGAGTTCCTCGGGAAAAGATCTTAGAAGATTACTTATACACAAATGAAACACTTGAACAAATGGCAGTAAACTTTACGGAAATCGGGTATAATGACCTGCCAAATATCGATCAGGACGTATTAGATGCCTTGTTTGAGGCACGAACAGAGTATATAAATGCCTTTTTAGATGAGATTGATGCAAAATATGGAAATATAGATTTATATGCAAAAGAGTTCCTCGGTCTTTCAGAAAATGATATAAAAGTACTTAAAAGTCATTTATTAGAGTAAGCAACGGGGTAGCGATAATCAGGATAAAGCACTCCAAAAAGTTAGACACATGGTGACTAAAATGGTGATGTTAAATTACGGAGGAATGTCTATGTTGTCTAATTTAGAATTGATGGAACATCATGTAAATGTATTATTTAAACACGATTCTAAAAATAGAATGACAGTCGTGAATGAGCCACCTTACGATGTTGCACCAAAGATTTTCATTGGTGGCACCAAACTTGGTAGTTTAGTAAGGTATTCAATTACTCTTGATGAGAGCTTGTAGAACAGCTGCAACAAGTTGTCGGAACAAATCCTGGTGCTCATCTAGGGGAAATAATCAAGGTTTTAAGCATGGGCCATCAGTTCAATAACTTATGGATTGGACCAGCTTACGTGTTTCCTGATGTAAAAGACAGGGCTGGTACACAAGCTGTAGAAGTTACCCAAGAAAATAAAGAACTACTAAAGCCTTATTTTCCCTATACATTTGAGAATTTTAAGTATAAGCAACCTTGTTTTGTAATAGTTGAAGATAACATTACTGTTTCGATTTGTTGTAGTGCAAGGAAGTCAACAACCGCAGACGAAGCAAGTGTATTCACACATGAAGATTACCGCGGAAAAGGATACGGTTTGGACGTGACAAGTGCCTGGGCAGCAGAGGTACAAAAACAGGGACGAATTGCTCTATATAGTACTTCGTGGGACAATTTTGCATCTCAATCAGTGGCAAGGAAACTCAGATTGTTTCAGTATGGAACCGACATTCATATGAGTTAAAGTAATCGTAAAACGCAAGACTCTTTCTTCAGTAGCTAGAGTATAAGAACTATGGGCTGATCTCAGCTCTTTTTTCCTTTATCTATTATTCAGAAAATTATGATTTATAGATGGGATATTATGTTAAATTTGATTTAAAGCACATTTACAATTCAATAACACAATTCTTAAAAGTATTTAGGCTGGTTTGGTTAATTAGGAGCTAATCAAAGAAATATGATTGCTCTTGAAAATTTGTGAATGGAGTTACATTTATGAAACGGTTAGTGATTATGACAGTCGGCAAGACACATAGCGGGAAAACCACATTTGCTAAAGCTTTAGAACAGAAGTTACAAAATTCAATAGTAATTGACCAAGATAACCATGCTGAATTTATCAACAATTTTTATAAATCGTTACAGCCGAAGCAAGGACCTAATACCCTCAAGTACTCAATCAGTAAAACGATTGTTGATTATGCGGTTGATCACTCTAATTTTCATTTAATTCTGTGCAACTCAAATCGCACCCGCAAAGCCCGTTTGAATCTCTTCAAGTATTTTCATAGTAAAGGGTTTATCAGTATCCTCGTTAATTTCGATATTCCAGATGAAGTTCTTCAAGCACGGGTCGCTGCAACTCAGCGAAGCACATCTATATTTCGGAGTGCTGCTAGCTTCGAGGAAGTGCTTATTCGTCAGCAGGCTGAATCTCATAATAGCGAAGTTAAAGCACCAATAGAAAGTGAAGCCGATTATTTATTTGTAATAAAGAATTCTGATGATGTTCATTCCGTCTCTCGAGAAATTGTTAAGATTGCTCAAGAGTGAGGTTTAGTACATTTCTCTATGTGCTTCTTTGATAACGGGTCCGTTAATTCAAAAAGGTCAAACATTTTTTTGTTTAAGTTTTTGAGATATAGAAATAGGATCATTGAATAAGAAGAGAAAAGTGAATAACGGGGGGAGAATTTGAAATATAAATATTTAATATTCTTACTGTTTTCTATTTTGCTATTAACTGGCTGTCGACCGAGAATGGAAATATATCAGTTCACGGGGGAAATAAGGGAAATAAATACCGAAGAAAACACTATATTACTAGAAAAAGGAACATCTTTGAAGGAATTTATACTCAATAAAGAAAAAATCTTAAGATATAATATTGGACAAAAAATACAAGTTATATACGGTAATAAAACTGGACATGACGAAAACGACCCAAGCAATTTCGAAATTGTTAAGATTAACCTGATAAATCAAGAATAGTTAATATAATGTTGCGTAAAATGCAACCAGTAAAAGCCTTATCTTACAATTATTATCAGAGGAGGAATCCGATGAAGAAGATTGTATTTGTAATTACCTTATCCTTTTTCTTAGTTGGTTGTTCTGAAATTTCCTCAAGTGAACCCCTTACTTACAACGAAACCTCTCGCGAAGTTACTACAATAGAACACCTTGACTCAAAAATGTTCACGCATCATTATATGTACGATAACATGGACAGGGGAAATCATGATTACTTTAATAAAACATTAGTAGTGGATCCAAATTATAAAGAAGTTTCTAGAGGAGACGTAGTATTATTTGAAAAGGACAATGGTGAAAGATCTCTCTCAAGGATAGTTGCACTTCCAGAAGAAACAATCGCTATCCAAAAAGGGCAGATTTACATTAATAATAAAAAATTAGATACCTTTTATGGTTTTGCCCACCGAGCAGGTCTTGATAAAAAAGCATATGTAGAATTAATGGAAAATGAAACTAATCAAAAATCTGTTAAAGAAGTATTTAATTATAGTATGAAAAACCTGACACTATCGAACGAAGAATATTATTTAGTTAGTGACGATTGGTTTAGAGGAGAAATGCTAGTCGTAAGAAAAGATAAAATCATTGGGCAAGTAATGGGATATAAAAAATAGAAAATTATGGAGGGGGCTATTTGAGGAAATTATCTGTTTGCTTTTTTACCTCGAATTCTCCATCGAGTCATTCAAGTCAGCAATAGAAAAAAATGACACCATCTTGCCGACCGCGTGTGCAACAATTTTTTTGCCGCTTCCGGTATATTAATTTCGGGGTTTTCCGGTAGATACCCGTAAGTAGCTGAAAAATTTGTCTTATTCCTTAAACCAGAGACTGATTCTTTTCTCATCACATTTTCCGCTACTGATAATAGCAAAACAAAAGCCGCCTAGTTGATTCGTGGATGGAATATTATGATAAAAATAGACTTGTGTAATTTCTGAACTAACTCTGCAAAAATAGCAATATATTTAATAAAAAGAGGAGTGAACTCGCTTGGGTTCAAGAATTATGCATTACTGTATTTCATCCGTAATAGCTGACAAGATGAAAATGGAGTATAAAAATGAATTTATGTTAGGTGGTATAGCCCCTGATATTCATGGACTAATGGGGGTTCCAAAGGGTTTAACACATTTTCAAGATAAAGCTGGAAATAGACATGTAGATTACTTGAAATTTTTTAAAACATATAAAAATGTAATCAACGAACCTTTTTATCTTGGGTATTTATGTCACTTAATTTCGGATGAAGTTTGGTTAGATATGTTTTTTAAAAAAGTAGAGTACATTTCACCAGAACAATGGAAAGAAACGTTACAAACATGTTATCGAGATTTTGAAAGATTAAATGGGCGTATTGTCGAACAATACTCTTTACAATTTCACCAACACACCATTCCAAATGTAAACATAGAAGGATACAATACCGAGTTTTTACCCACTTTGCTTCGATTGTTATCTAACGACTTTTTAATAAATGAAGAATTAATGAGTGAGCATTTGGAACTTTTTATAAATGATAATAGTGAAATTATTGAGTATATTGACAAGTCAGTAAGTAAAAGTTTAAATTTTATATCTGATTTTGTAAGTTAAATATATAACTTCTTCAATATAGTGGGGCATTGATCTAAGTTGTACTGCACCCCAAATGTTAGATTCGTGTCTAACATTTGGGGTGCAGTACAAGAAGCAGAAACGCCTTTTTTTGTCGAAATTATTAAACTACCATGAAAGAACGTACAATTTTTCATTTTTCTGGTGGTGGATCTTGTTGCCTCATGGTTGACTTAAAGGGCAATTAGTTAAATAAATGACGCCCACATATAAAATAAACATATTCATGTTAGCAATCAATAAGAAATGTATCTTATGAAATTTTTTCTATAATAATAGTATACCTTTACTAAACTCTCATTGAAAGGAAGTTTGTAAATGAATGGAACAAATTTCAGTGTTGTGGAAACAGGTTCTTTTAGCAGTCTTTTGAGTACGACGAAGGATCCCATCCCAGGTAAGTACTTTCTGAAGGATAGGCTTGGACTAACCGGCATGGAGGTATCACTGAACCAACTGCCGGAAGGAGGCTCTATCCCGTTCTATCACACACATAGAGAGAATGAGGAGCTATACCTTTTTATTGGCGGCCGAGGTCAGTTCCAGGTGGATGGACAGGTTTTTGATGTCACGGAAGGAACTGCGGTTCGCGTTTCGCCTAAAGGCGAACGCACGCTACGCAATAACGGTACAAGCGATTTGTATTTCATCGTAATTCAAGTCCAGGCGGGCAGTCTCTGTCAATGGGTGGAGACGGATGGCGTCATAATCGATAAACACGTGACCTGGCAGGAATAGGATCAGATGCCACAGGACTACCCTATGATAAAATATTGAGAACAAACGGATACGAGAACTCAATCCATCATTCGAAGGTTGCTGAGAAGCGAGGATCGGTGGCAATTCAGCAATCAGGTGCTTAAATGGAATAACGAATAACAGCCCAATTTCCCTAAAGACTAAATTTTGTGAATTAAGAGGATATCAATATGAAAATACATCAATTAATTGCCAACAATATTAACTGTATATATGCTTTCTCGCCCGAAGATCAAGCAAGCTTGCCAAGTGGGGCATGAAAAATGATTCAAGGTTGATGTATACTCAAGGAAAGCCAAAAAGTGACAGAAAGAATTGGGGAAAATGAGAATGATCATTCAGCTGATCGAAATTGGAGTGTGGGTGTTCTGATGACAAATAGTAGAAAGAATCGTAAGGTTGATGGGTTTATAAGAAAAGCCCAAAAGTGGAAGGAAGAATTTGAGACGTTGAGAAATATCGTTCTTGACTGTGAGCTGACCGAAGATATTAAGTGGATGCATCCTTGTTACATGTTTGAGAACAAAAACATTGTTTTAATACATGGATTTAAAGAATATTGCGCGCTTCTGTTTCACAAAGGTGCCTTGTTGCAGGATCCCCATGGGATTCTAATCCAACAAACGGAGAATGTACAGGCGGTGCGCCAGATTCGGTTCACCAATGTTCAAGAAATAGTTGAGATGGAATCCATCTTGAAAGCCTATATTAATGAAGCCGTTGAAGTTGAAAAAGCCGGATTGGAAGTGAATTTAAAAGAGACTTCAGAATTTACTATTCCTGAAGAACTTCAAAATAAATTCGATGAAATCCCTGCCTTAAAAACTGCTTTTAAAAGCTTGACGCCGGGACGACAAAGAGCATACATTCTTTATTTTTCTAATGCCAAGCAATCTAAAACTCGAGAGTCAAGGGTTGAAAAATATATACAGCAAATTCTCAATGGAAAGGGATTAAATGATTAGTATTTCGATGAGATTATAAATTAATCAAACATTAAGATATTACCTCACTTTCCGTTCATTCAAACTCCTTTTTGGATCGCAGGTAACACTCGGGTCAAATAATTTAAAATGAATAAAACAAAAAAGTGATCCGTAGAGTATAAGCAAACTACTGTGTACCCTTTGGCTTTTTGCTGAAAGGTACGCTTTTCTGGAACGAACGAGTGCTAGAGTTAAAGAACAACGAGCTGATCGCAGCTCTTTTTCTTTTTGTGTTAACGAAGCAGGAGTTGAACAAAATTTAGATCAGTAGTTTAATTTAATTACAGTACATTTAAAAAAATTTGGGGGACTTAATTTTGATATGTGGGTTAATAAAGGATTTTCAATTTCTACAAAAAAAGAGTATTTAGATCTGCCATTAATACATAACTTTTTAAGTCAAGAAGCGTACTGGTCAAAGGGTATACCTGAGCAAATAGTAAAAAAGGCAATTGAAGTTTCTCCGCTATGTTTTGGAGTCTATAAAGGTGAAGCAGGTAAAGACGGTTTTGAACAAGTTGGTTTTGCAAGGGTAATTACTGATTTAGCCACGTTTGCTTATCTTTGTGATGTGTTTATATTGCCAGATTATCGTAAATTAGGGTTATCAAAATGGTTAATGGATATTATCACAAATCATTCCGAATTACAGGTTGTTCGTAGATTTATGCTAGCCACTAATGATGCACATTCATTATAAAGTCAATATGGTTTTGAGAATGTTAATCCCGAACTATTTATGCAAAAGGTCCTTAAAAATCCATATCAACAGTAAAATTTCTTCAACTAGTTTCCCCAAGTAGCGGGTGAACGGTTTAGTTGACGAGGTCCATGCCCCACGGGTGCTTACGTTCTACCCCGGTAACAGTGTACTATTAAAACCCAATGAAAAATGGTCAACCAGAAATATCTGCTAACCATATCATACGAAGAATGCTTTAGTCGAAGTAGAAACTATAAAAGGATCTCGAACAGAGGTCCTTATTTTATTGGGAGAATAACATCAATATTTTTAAACATAGCCAGTCCCATTTCGCATTTGGGACAGATTTTTTTAATGGAATGGGACATTGTTGAATACATATGTATAAACGCGCCATTTTAATTAGGATGGTTGGAAAACAGTTAGGAGCGCGTTGCCCTGGTGAATATAGGACGATGCTGCTAAACGGTCCTATTTTTCACGGAGGAAGTTCCGCCAAATATAGGCATTTGTCACCTATTTAACATCGTAAGCGTATACTGTTAGAGATTGAGAGGTGAAGGCTTTGGACCAACCAATTCGATTAAAGAATAATGGTCAGATAAGCATTGTGTTAAATTCACAAAAACGAAAAAATCTCAAAGATTCTCCATTTGAAAAAAAGCACACCATCTCCCATTCAGTCGGAAATGAGCACGCGGAATTAAGGGAGATCGAAGAAGAACTAGGTGCCTTAGTAGGCATGTCAGAAATGAAAAAAATGATAAAAGAAATTTATGCGTGGATATATGTGAATAAGAAGCGTGAAGAAGCCGGTCTTAAGTCGGGAAAACAGGCATTGCACATGATGTTTCGCGGAAATCCCGGTACAGGGAAAACGACAGTTGCAAGATTAATAGGTAAGCTGTTTCAAAAAATGAACGTCCTGTCAAAAGGGCACCTGATTGAAGCGGAACGTGCAGATTTAGTGGGAGAGTACATTGGACATACTGCACAAAAAACAAGAGATTTAATTAAAAAAGCAATCGGCGGTATTTTATTTATTGACGAGGCCTATTCTTTAGGCCGCGGCGGAGAAAAGGATTTCGGCAAAGAAGCAATAGACACCCTCGTTAAGCACATGGAAGATAAGCAGCACGAATTTATTTTAATTTTAGCGGGCTATTCAAGAGAGATGGAATACTTTTTAACATTAAACCCCGGATTAGAATCAAGATTCCCGCTCGTTCTAGACTTTCCCGATTATAGTGTGGACGAATTAATGGAAATTGGCAGCCGAATGTTGAAAGAGAAAGAATACGTATTAAGTTTGGAAGCTGAAAAGAAGCTGAGGGATCATCTAATTTGGAAAAAATCTCTCTTAAGCCCATCAGCCTTTTCTAACGGCCGATACGTTCGCAATCAAATAGAACGCGCCATCCGTTCACAAGCTATGAGACTATTACTTAACAATCAGTACGATCGTCAAGAACTTATGACAATCCGAAGTCACGATCTGCATTTTGAAGAAGATGATGATTAACTGGAGGAAGGGTCAGACTCCTATAGCTGGGGGACTGACCCCTTACATTTTTTAGCCGGCACATATATCCGGTTTTTCAATGTTTCAATAATTTTTAACCGCATTTTTTAACAAAACGGTTAAACTACCTCCTCTTGATAATTCCAATTTACGTGTAAAACCTGAATTATCCATTCCAGTTATTTCTCCCACACTATCCGGCAAAAATAATCCAACTTTCTACACAATCTAAACCACTTGATGTTGAGTCACTTTCATGATTAGATTAATCGTGGGATAGCAGAATACATAATAGATCATTAAATATTCAATCCAGAAAGAGGGGTATTATTGATACAAGAAAACCAAGAAATTAAAGAAAAAGCGATATTAGTTGGATGCCAGCTGCCATTCATGGAAGATGAACGGTTTCAATATTTAATGGAAGAACTGGGTTCCTTAGCTCACACTGCAAACGCAGAGGTAGTGATGGTGGTTGTCCAAAAGCGGGACCGAATCGACAATGCAACTTACATAGGAAAAGGAAAAGTGGCAGAACTGCAGGCATTAGAGGAAGAATTCGAACCGAGTCTTTTTATCTTTAATGATGAGTTATCTCCAAGCCAGGTGCGCAACTTAGGAAGGGAATTAAATGCAAAAATCATTGATCGCACCCAGCTGATTTTAGATATATTCGCGAGAAGAGCGCAATCAAGAGAAGGGAAACTCCAGGTTGAACTGGCGCAGCTCGAATATTTACTGCCTAGATTAGGCGGCCAAGGTGCCCAACTCTCCAGATTAGGAGGGGGAATTGGGACTAGAGGACCTGGGGAAACCAAACTGGAAACGGACAGAAGACATATTAATCGCAGAATTGATGAATTAAAACGCCAGCTCGAACAGGTGAGAAAGCACAGGGAACGGTATCGGGACCGCCGCAAAAAAAATAATGTGTTTCAAATTTCATTGGTCGGTTATACGAATGCTGGAAAGTCCACAATTTTTAACCGTTTAACTGATGAAGAGACATTAGAAGAAAACCTGTTATTTGCGACGCTTGATCCAACGACGAGAAAACTTCGTTTGCCAAGCGGGTTTCAAGCCTTACTTACGGATACAGTTGGATTTATTCAGCATTTGCCAACGACGTTAGTAGCAGCCTTCCGCTCGACATTAGAAGAAGTCAAGGAAGCGGACCTTTTAATTCATGTCGTCGACAGTTCCCATCCAGACTATGATCAGCATGAACGAACCGTCCGTTCGCTGCTAGAAAAGCTCGAAGCCTCTACCATTCCTGAGATTGTAGTCTATAATAAGAAAGATGCAAGTCCGGCGAACTTTGTGCGTTTATCCACACAAAACAGTTTACACATTAGTGCTTTGAAAGCAGAAGATTTAGATTTGCTTCTGCAAACAATTCAGCAATTTGTTACAGCTGAAATGAAACCATATGATGTGCAGCTCTCAAGCAGCCAAGGAAAAACGATGAATCAATTAAAGTTAGAAACCATCGTGAAAGAGGTTGTTTATGATGAGGAAAAGGATCAGTATCGCTGCAAAGGCTTTGCTCCAGAATGGCATCCACTATTTACACATCAAGAAAGGTAAGAGAATATGTTTTTATATTTAAATCATGGCAAACAAATCAAAGAAACGGTCGACTTGGTTGAACAGAAGATCGCACCAATTCATAAACGAATTGATGAAATGGTGCTTTCGAATCAAAATAAAGTATTAAGAAGTTTTCAGGCCAACAAAGTGAGTGACTCACACTTTAATCCGACTACCGGGTACGGCTATGACGACATGGGGAGAGATACGCTGGAAAAAGTGTATGCCGATGTCTTTGGCGGGGAAGCAGCTCTAGTCCGGCCGCAAATTATTTCAGGAACACATGCGATCACGATTGCCTTGTTTGGTATCTTGCGACCTGGCGATGAACTTCTATATATAACGGGGAATCCATACGATACGCTCGAAGAAATTGTTGGAATTAGAGGAGAAGGGGATGGTTCGTTAAAGGATTTCGGGATCAGTTATCAGGCTGTTCCTTTAACTGAACAAGGGCAGATTGACTTGGAAGCAGTTCAATCAGCTATTAAGCCGAATACGAAAATGATCGGAATCCAGCGCTCCAAAGGGTATGCGGTACGCCCATCTTTTACCGTAAACGAAATTAAAGAAATGATTGATTTTGTTAAAAGCATAAAAGACGATGTTGTGGTATTTGTTGATAATTGCTACGGAGAATTTGTGGAGGAAATCGAGCCTTGCCAAGTCGGGGCTGACTTGATGGCTGGCTCGCTCATAAAAAATCCTGGCGGCGGTCTGGCCAAAATTGGCGGATATATAGTCGGAAAAGAAAAGTATGTAAAATCCTGTTCTTACCGGCTAACATCACCAGGGATCGGAGCAGAAGCTGGTGCCTCCCTTTATAGTTTACAAGAAATGTACCAAGGGTTTTTCCTTGCACCACATGTGGTTGGTCAAGCTTTAAAAGGTGCGGTATTTACAGCCTGTTTCTTAGAGCAATTTGGCATGAAAACAGAACCTTCTTGGGACGCAACTAGAACAGACCTGATTCAATCGGTTCAATTCGATTCGACAGAAAAAATGGTGGCATTCTGTCAAGCGATTCAATATGCTTCACCGATTAATTCCCACGTCACTCCATATCCAAGCTATATGCCAGGTTACGAAGACGATGTCATTATGGCTGCGGGAACTTTTATCCAAGGGGCAAGCCTTGAATTAACGGCCGACGGTCCAATCCGCCCGCCATATGTCGCCTATGTCCAGGGCGGATTAACTTATGAACATGTGAAATTAGCGGTTTGTTACGCGATGGATCGGGTATTATAAAACAATGGGAGACTTCCTGAACGGGAGTCTTTTGTTTTTACTCTTTAAGTGCCGATTATAACTTAAAACTGTACATATAGAATAAATTTATCGAATTTAACTGAACTCAGATTGGTTTAACCGAACTGAGATTGGTTTATCCGAACTCAGGGCAGGTTTAACTGAACTCGGGACAGGTTTAACCGAACTCAGATTGGTTTAACCGAACTCAGGGCAGGTTTAACTGAACTCGGGGCAAGTTTTACCGAACTCAGAGCCGGATAACCGAACTCAGAGCCGGATAACCGAACTCAGAGCCGGATAACCGAACTCAGAGCCGGATAACCGAACTCAGAGCCGGATAACCGAACTCAGAGCTGAATAACCGAACTCAGAGCCGGATAACCGAACTCAGGGCAGGTTTAACCGAACCCAGAGCTGGATAACCGAACCCAGAGCCGGATAACCGAACTCAGGGCAAGTTTAACCGAACTCCGGGCAGGTTTAACCGAACTCCGGGCAGGTTTAACCGAACCCAGAGCCGGATAACCGAACTCGGGACAGGTTTAACCGAACTCCGGGCAGGTTTAACCGAACCCAGAGCCGGATAACCGAACTCAGGGCAGGTTTATCCGAACTCAGAGCCTGATAACCGAACAACACCGGATAACCGAACTCAAAACCATTTAACCAAACTCCCAACCCTTTAATTAAAATCAGCCCACTAACCACCATTCACCCAATAGACAAATCTCCCGAAAAATTATGTAAGAAAATCTAACATCTTATTGACATATTATATAACACTCAAATATAATGAAACTATCAAAGGAAAGGAAGGAGGAAAGTCATATGGCGAATAAAGAGATCCGACGTTCCATGCCTGTTTTTCAAATCGGTGCTGTCATGGAGCTGACTGATTTAACGGCCAGACAAATTAGATACTATGAAGAGCAGAAACTGATTTCACCAGCACGGACGGAAGGGAATCGCCGACTTTTTTCCCTCAATGACATTGACCGTCTTCTTGAAATTAAAGACTACTTAGATCAAGGGATCAATATGGCGGGGATCAGAAAACTAATGGAAGTGAATCAAGCATCTTCTGCACTTGAAGAGGATAAGGCTAAGGATAAAAGCCAAAAAGAATTAAGTGACGAAGAACTGCGCAGATTACTTCGTGAAGAGCTGCTTCAGGCTGGACGATTCCAAAAATCTGCATCTTTACGACAAGGGGATATGTCTAGATTTTTCCACTAAAAATAAGCGTTTTTACAATTAAGGGAGGAAATGATGTATGGGTAGATACTCAAGAGAAGATATTAAAAAGTTTGCTAAGGAAGAAAACGTGAAATTTATCAGACTTCAATTCACGGACATATTAGGAACCATTAAGAACGTTGAGATTCCAATCAGCCAATTAGATAAAGCATTAGACAATAAAATGATGTTCGATGGTTCATCTATTGAAGGATTTGTTCGTATCGAAGAATCTGATATGTATCTATATCCTGATTTAGACACTTGGGTAATCTTCCCATGGACGGCTGAAAAAGGTAAAGTGGCACGTTTGATTTGTGACATTTACAACCCAGACGGAACTCCATTTGCCGGGGACCCTCGTGCCAATCTAAAGAGAGTTCTTGCTGAAATGGAAGAACTGGGATTCACAGATTTCAACCTTGGACCTGAACCAGAATTCTTCTTATTCAAACTAAATGAAAAAGGCGAACCAACTCTTGATCTAAATGATAATGGCGGATACTTTGACCTTGCGCCAACAGACCTTGGTGAAAACTGCCGTCGCGATATCGTTCTTGAGCTTGAAGAAATGGGCTTTGAAATCGAAGCATCTCACCATGAGGTAGCCCCAGGACAACACGAAATTGACTTTAAATATGCAAGTGCAGTTAAAGCATGTGACGATATCCAAACTTTTAAGCTTGTAGTAAAAACAATTGCCCGTAAACACGGTTTACATGCAACGTTCATGCCAAAACCACTATTTGGTGTAAACGGAAGCGGAATGCACAGCAACCTTTCCCTATTCAGAAATGGTGAAAATGCGTTCTATGATCCAAATGGCAAGCTTGAACTAAGCGAAACAGCTTACCAATTTATCGCTGGAATTCTAAAGCATGCACCAAACTTTACGGCAATCACCAACCCAACCGTAAACTCTTACAAGCGCTTAGTACCTGGTTACGAAGCTCCAGTTTACGTAGCATGGTCTGCAAGAAACCGTTCTCCGCTTATGCGTATTCCTGCATCCCGCGGAATGAGCACACGTGTAGAAGTTCGCAGTGTAGACCCAGCAGCTAACCCATACTTAGCAATGGCTGTATTATTAAAAGCAGGTCTTGATGGAATCAAAAATAAATTCCAAGCACCTGCTCCAATTGACCGTAATATTTATGTGATGACAAAACAAGAAAGAGTAGAGGCTGGAATCATTGACCTTCCTGCAACTCTTTATCACGCTCTTGAAAATCTAAAGTCTGATGAAATCATCACTTCAGCTCTAGGGGATCACATTTTAGATCACTTCATTGAAGCAAAAGAGATTGAATGGGATATGTTCCGAACCCAAGTCCATCCTTGGGAGAGAGAACAATATATGCAAATGTACTAAAAAAGGAAAACCCTCGATACCAATGGTATGGAGGGTTTTTTATATAAAAAATATAATCGAATAAATGCAAGTAGGCCCAAATTTAATAGAGTGATGCTATACAATCCGGTTAAAAATCCTTTTGAAGCTTCAGCACTCTTTTTCCTCTTCCAATATAAATACAAAGGATACGCATAAATCCACTGAATAAAACCCAAGACTGGACGAGTTGCGTATAAAATTAGTTAACCAAGGCAACAAACTTTAAGGCTGATAGAGTATAGGGATGGTAAGCTTTTTACGGACACTGGATCCGTTATTTTTGAAAAAAGGGCAGATTTCAAAAATTAAAGGACACTGATTCCGTTATTCGTGTAAATTACGGCAATTTTTTGTTGGTTTTGGTAAAATAACGGAACATATGTCCGGTTGCTTCGTGAAAACAGTGGTTTTTATGGAAATAGCGGATCCTATGTCCGCTTAGAACAACAAATTAAGCTTTACTTTCTTAACTAACAAAAAAACAGGGCTCTTTCACTGTTTTTCTTATATTAATCATACGAAGAGTGCGGGAGAAGTTAAAATAATCTCCGCGGATCATTTTCTTTTAAGTGCTCCTGATCCTTTTCTTTACGTCTCCGGTCTGGAATAAACTTTTTATTGGTTTTTTTTATATAAACATCAAGTATTCCTGCTAGTACTAATATAGCAGTGAATATACCGATTAGAATCCACAGAACAGGCAAATACGTAACCTCCCTTGGTGCAGCTCAACTATTGTTATTCTATCATTATTTTAGTCGTCGTGTAAGGTAGAGATAGAATAATAGAATGAAATAGGGGTGGTGTGTTAGCGGTGGTGGGTTTGAATGATCGAATGGGGATTTGACTGATAGAATGGAGATTTGACCGATAAA
This sequence comes from Bacillus oleivorans, assembly GCF_900207585.1. Taxonomy (GTDB): domain Bacteria; phylum Bacillota; class Bacilli; order Bacillales; family JC228; genus Bacillus_BF; species Bacillus_BF oleivorans. The sequence continues at coordinate 71,328 of NZ_OAOP01000012.1, forward strand.
ACTAGGGATTAGACCCATAGAACGAGTATTTGACCGATAGAATCGGATTTTGACTGATAAAACCTAAATTTGACTGATATAAATATGTGATTCTGCGGAAATATTGATAAACTTCTAAGAGGGCATTTGACTTCTACGCTGCCAGTGAACTTTGATAAATAAAATACGTTAATATGACTTAAAATAGGGGATCTTTAAGGTATTTAAATTAATTAATGTTCACCCAACTATTAAGTGATTACCGGAAAGAAAACTACTGTTTGAATATAAGAAAAACAGTGAAATCGGGAGATTTTGCTTTCTATATTGAGGGAGTTTACTAAATCGATTCTTTTATCACTCAAAATTGCATAGAATTTATGGAGTTTATAAAAAAGGGTGATTATCGTGGCAAACCAAGCATTAGAACAAATTATACATGGTCTGAATCTTGATTTAGCGTGGGAATATGCAGCAGGGATTCAATATGCACAACATGCTAGCATGCTTAGCGGTGCTGCTTATTTTGCTATTGCTGAGGAATTGGAGGAACATTCCAAAGATGAATTTAACCATGCAATTGAATTAAGTAGGCTAATTCAATATCTTGGAGGTATCCCTACAACACAAGTAGCACCCCGGGCTACTTCGAGGAACAATGAAGAAATGCTGCGTCAAGACCTACAAGGTGAATATGACGCGATTCGTCGCTATTTACAACGAATCCAACAACTTGAAGCACTTGGTATGTACGACTCCTCACAAATCATTAGAGAGATTGTGGTTACTGAACAAGAACATGCTATAGACCTAGAAGTAGCTTTGGGAATTGAAAAAACATTTATTGGTCCAACTAAGTTATCATTCGAATAATAATAAAAGAGTACCTAAATTTTAGAGAGGTTCGACAATTGCAACTGGTAGCTTTAGTCAAATTAGATTTCAGCTTTAAAAAGGCTTTATATACAAGATTTTATAAGTGAATTGTATAAAAAGCCTTTTTTCTATTCGAAATATATCCTGTTTTTTATTATCCAGCACAAATTCACTGATATTCCTGCCCAAAGTTTTATTGAGAAACATATAATTGCCAAAAGTATCGAGATAAGAGATGTAAATGAGAGTATTTAATAAAAACTCAATCCATAAACAATGAAATGTCGATTAAGAGATAGATTAAACTCGTATATATTAAGGGAAGGCAACTTATGGTTAAAAACCTGGCAAAAATATAGGTTAGGTCACAATTAGCGACATTCCTAATAAACCAAACAAAACCCTACTCATCCGCACACACGGAGGAATAGGGTTTTTCAAATAATATGGCTCTTCCATTCATTAATGAATATGACGGTAAACACCAATTACTTTTCCAAGGATTACAACATTCCGTACGATAATCGGGTCCATCGTGGAATTTTCTGGCTGTAATCGGATAAAATCTTTTTCTTTAAAAAATCGTTTGACTGTTGCTTCGTCGTCTTCTGTCATGGCAACAACAATTTCACCATTTCGGGCCGTTTGCTGCTGTCTGACTACAACATAGTCACCATCTAAAATACCCGCTTCAATCATACTGTCACCCATAACTTCAAGCATAAAAACCTGCTCATCCTGTGGTGCCAGTCTTTCTGGTAAAGGGAAGTACTCTTCGACATTTTCAATCGCAGTAATCGGGATCCCAGCTGTAACCTTACCAACAATAGGTACATTACGCACTTCATTTCTAGGGATGCTATCTTCCTCTAACTCTAGCACTTCAATTGCTCTCGGTTTAGTAGGGTCTCTGCGAATGAGTCCTTTGCTCTCAAGCCTTGCCAAATGACCATGAACCGTTGAGCTCGAAGCAAGTCCAACAGCTTCTCCGATTTCTCTTACAGATGGCGGATATCCTTTGCTTTTTACTTCGTCCTTTATAAAATTCAGAATATCTTGCTGTCTTTTGGAAAGTTTTGTCATATTACCGCACCTCGTCTAGCAATTCTTGGAACAATTATAGCACGACTCTAGTGAAGATACAAACATAAGTTCGAATTTTTTCTTGACTAAAACGTATGTTCGTATTATTATAAAGTCGAACATATATTCCGAACAAATATTCGTATAAAGGGGAAGTTGAAAATGAGTGCATTTTTAAAGAAAAATTCCTACACAGTTCTTTTCTTAATCGTTGCTTGGCTACTAGCATTTACTTACATACATTTAACGACAGACTCCAATTCAGAACAATATCAAACAATCACGATTTCATCTGGCGATACATTATGGAAAATTGCATCAGAGTTTCAGCATGAAACTGGCTATTCGATCCAAGATTTTATTGCATGGGTAGAAAACCAAAATCAAATTACTGGCCGTGAGATTAAGCCGGGTGATCAAATCATCATTCCGATCGAAAACGTGAGAGAGCTTCAATATTTTGCATCATCAGGAGAATAAGGAATGCTTCAATCTATCATCTATTGCAGGGTTAGTACAACTAAAGATTCACAAGAGACTTCTCTTGAACGCCAGGAACAAGAATTAACCCAATGGGCCAAACAAAAAGGGGCCGATATTGTAGAAATCGTAAAGGAAAAGCATAGCGGCTATGAAATAGATCGCGAAGGTTTTTTTCGTATACTTGAACTAATCAAGTCCGGGAAGGCCAATTCTATTTTTATTCAGGACGAAACGAGAATCGGCAGAGGAAATGCGAGAATCGTTTTACTTCATTTTTTAATCAAAGAGAATGCCAAAATATTTTCTCTTTATCAGGGTGGAGAATTAGAACTGTCAGAAGGAGATACTCTTGTTCTGCAAATTCTTTCTTTAGTAGAAGAATACCAGAGAAAATTGCGAAATATGAAGATCAGCAGGGGGATGCAGCGGGCGCTGAATAAAGGTTTTGACCCCAGCAAAAATTTAAAAAATGTCAATCAGGCATTGGGAAGAGATAAAATTGAAGTACCGATTCAGGAAATTGTCAGATTAAGACAACATAAGTTAACCTTTCAGGAAATAGCTGCTACTTTACGCGGACTGGGCTACGATGTTTCGAAAGCAACCGTACACCGCAGATTTAAAGAATATGAGCAATCAAAGGATCAGACATCGCTTTAGTTGAAATTGAAAAGGACATCTAGTATCATGGGAAAAGACGCTCAGGGAGCATAAGTAAAGGAGCGATACCCATGCTGCCGGAAAAGAAATTAAATCGAATCAATGAACTGGCAAAGAAAGCAAAAAATGAAGGATTAACGGAATCAGAAGCCAAAGAACAAACGGCACTCCGTAAAGAATATCTTCAAGTATTTCGTTCTTCTATGTTAAATACTCTAGAATCTGTCACAATCGTAGACCCAAAAGGAAATGATGTGACGCCTGCTAAATTAGTGGATCGAAAAAATCGGAAAAAACTGCACTAGCTAGTTAAAAAAAGGGATACAGCAGAAAATGTATCCCTTTTTTAGCTGGATTTTTTGCACTTTAAAGTATAAAATTTTAGCCATAGAAAAAATCTTGGTATTCTCCTTTTACTTCTCAGTATTTTTACATACTCATTATCATCTATAGGTAAACTCTAGATATGAAAAACAGAATGTGGATTAAGTGATGAAAGGAATGTTTCTAATGTTTAATGAAAAGGATCAGCTTGCCGTAAATACGATTCGAACACTTTCAATTGATGCGGTTGAAAAAGCAAATTCAGGACATCCTGGTATGCCAATGGGGGCAGCTCCAATGGCGTATGCGCTTTGGACACGCTTTATGAATCATAACCCTCAAAATCCTGCCTGGTTTAATAGAGACCGTTTTGTCCTGTCAGCAGGACACGGATCCATGCTGCTCTACAGCCTATTGCATCTATCTGGATATGACTTAACGCTGGACGATATTAAAAATTTCCGTCAATGGGGGAGCCGTACTCCTGGTCATCCGGAATACAAACATACACCTGGTGTGGAAGCAACTACAGGTCCATTAGGACAAGGGATTGGCATGGCTGTTGGGATGGCGATGGCTGAAAGACATTTAGCCGCTACCTATAATCAAGAAGATATCAATCTAATCGATCATTATACATATGCCATTTGCGGGGATGGCGATTTAATGGAGGGGGTTGCAGCTGAGGCTGTCTCTCTTGCAGGACATTTAAAGCTTGGCCGCTTAATTGTTCTTTATGATTCCAATGACATTTCATTGGATGGCGACTTAAATAAATCATTTTCCGAAAATATCCAGAAACGCTTCGAATCGTATGGATGGCATTATCTTCGTGTTAATGATGGAACAGACTTAGAAGAAATTGCAAATGCGATTGACGCAGCGAAGGCGGAGCTATCAGCACCAACATTAATTGAAGTGAAAACAGTAATTGGCTTCGGTGCCCCAAGTAAAGCTGGTACATCCGGAGCTCATGGTGCTCCGTTAGGAAGAGAAGAACTCATTAAGACAAAGGCAGCATATAAATGGGATTTTGAGTCTGATTTCCATGTTCCTGAAGAAGTGTATAATTTATTTAAATCAAGTGTTTTGGAAAAAGGAAAGCAAGAAGAGGCTAAGTGGAACCAATTATTTGAAACCTATGCTTCTAAATATCCCGATTTAGCGAATCAGCTGCAAAAGGCGATTCATCAAGAATTGCCTGATAACTGGGATCAAGGACTGCCAGAATATGAGGTAGGAAAAGCAAAGGCTACCCGTGCTTCCTCTGGTGAAGTACTAAATGCCTTAGCCCAAAATGTTCCTTATATTTTTGGCGGATCTGCGGACTTAGCCGGTTCTAATAAAACCATGATTAAAGGCTCTGATGATTTTAGCGGGGAAAGCTATCAAGGGCGTAATATATGGTTCGGTGTACGTGAGTTTGCGATGGCTGCAGCCTTGAACGGGATGGCCTTACATGGAGGACTTCGTGTATTCGGAGGAACCTTCTTTGTATTCTCTGACTACCTCAGGCCAGCCATTCGCTTATCTGCGTTAATGGGTGTTCCGGTTACTTATGTGCTAACACACGATAGTATTGCAGTTGGTGAGGACGGGCCAACACATGAACCTGTAGAGCATTTGCCGGCACTTCGGGCGATGCCGAACCTATCTGTCATCAGACCGGCGGATGCCAATGAAGTTAAAGCTGCATGGAAAATAGCAGTGTCTTCGAAAGAACGTCCAAGCTTATTAGTACTGTCTCGTCAGGACTTGCCGACTTTGCCAAATACGGCGTCACGAGCAGACGAAGGAGTTGCAAAGGGAGCATATGTTGTATCTCCAGCAGAAAAAGAAGTGCCGGATGTTTTATTGCTTGCTACCGGAAGTGAAGTCAGTCTCGCTGTAGAAGCACAACAAGCACTTCGCCAAGACGGAATTGAAGCTTCAGTCGTCAGTATGCCTGCATGGGACCGGTTTGAAGAACAGTCGGCTTCCTATAAAGAATCTGTGCTGCCAAAGGCTGTTAAAAAACGTCTTGCGATTGAAATGGCTTCACCACTTGGCTGGGACAGATACGTTGGTGATGAAGGAGAAATACTCGGAATTCACCAATTCGGAGCATCGGCTCCTGGTGAAATTGTCGTTGCCGAATATGGTTTTACGGTTGAAAATGTAGTTACGAAAATAAAAGCGATGTTTTCATAAACAATCAAAAGTGCATTCTTCCGAACAGGAAAGGATGCACTTTTTTTCGTATCAGACCCTTTCCGAGATATTTTTATCATGGCCACTAAAACCCTGAAACTTTTTTCCGTTTGCGGAGTCTGATTTAATGTAAAAAATTAATCTCAGAGGAGAAGAAAGGGCGTGTTTTGTGGTTAAACAAACAGTTAAGATTTTAATAAGCTTGGTTTTCTTATCAGCCCTACTGTTTTCTTATTTTGTTCCTACAGAAGAGAAGGCAAATGCTTCCGTGAAGGCAGATGTACAGTTTAAAGGGAAAATCCTGCGCGATGTTGAAACCCATTACTTTAAATTTACAACTGTCACGGAGGGAACCATAGATGTTACCTGGGGTCCTGACACATTGGGGTCTGATTTTGTTATTACCGACAATAATTGGTCCAGAATTTATTGGTTAGGCGACGTTTTGCCTCCAGGTGATTATTTTTTTGTGGTCAGCACCAATCCTGTGGAATCACCTGATGACCCAAGCATAGTAAATTATGAATTCACACTTAGTGGTCTGCCGTTTAAGAAACTTCCCGATCCTACATTACCGCAATTACATGTCACTAGCCCTCAAAAGAATGTCAATCGTCTTCCTGCAGGAGACCAAGCGGTAACCATCGAGGGCAGTTCAAATGCCAAAGAGGTTCGATTCGGAATCTTTGGTCCCGATCTGCCTGCTCAAATCATCAAAAGCCCATTTAAGCAAACACTATAATTTACTGATGCTAGTCCGACTCACAGTGCGTACCGTTTAACGGCTATTAATGAATCAGGAAATCGTATAAATCGAAATTATGAGTTCATCCACCCGCATATAATCCGGGTCGAAGGAAAGAACATTTATGAAGTATCGGCTAATGCTGCTGCTGAATTTGCAAAATACCCAGTCAATGATGAGCCAGAAAAAATCGATACTGTTTTTCTAGCAAATGGAGATGACCCTTCCTATTCTCTGCCTAGCACTCCATTGGCAAAAATTCACAATGCGCCGATACTAATTACGAATAAACATAACTTGCCTAAAAGCATCAAAAAACAAATTCGTACACTAAACCCATCAACCTTCGTTCTCCTTGGGGGGCCAAAGATTATTTCCCCTAAGATTGTAAAAGAACTTAAATTACTTGGGATAAAAAAGATTGAGCGAATAAATGGTAATGACCCGATTTCCCTATCAGAGCAGGCAGCTAATAAAATTGATGATAATGGCCAAGGTTTTATTGACACAGCTATCATTGCAAGCACCAGCTCAACTGAAAATGCGATAACGGCATCTGCCGCAGCAGCTATTTTGCAATACCCCATTCTTCTCGTAGAAAAAGACAATATACCTAATAAAATTAAAACATTCATAAAAAACCATAAAAATTATAAAAGGTTTATTATCATCGGAAATGAAAGTTCCATCTCAAAGGAAGTCGAAGATACCATCCGTTCGTATTTTAATGAAATCCAGATTGACCGGATTTCTGGGAAAGATGTCTATGAAGTTTCAGCAAACAGCGCGAGGTATTTCGGTTTTGGGATAACCAATATGGCCATTGTGAACGGTGACGGGCTTGATGCGGTCACGGGAAGTTCATTAGTGTCAAAACTCGGCGGCAATGTCTTGCTCACTCCACCTGACAAATTACACAAAAGCATTAAATCCTATCTCGATGAGCAGGTTGCAATATCCGCTGAAATGCTCCAAGTTTATATGATTGGAGATTCTTCAAGGGTATCCAATCAGGTTTACGAACAAATGAAGAGTTATTTGAAATAACTGTTTGCAAACCCCTGTGTTTAATAAAGAATACAAGATAAAAGTGGAACCAATGGTTCAAAATTATTCTTCAAAAGTGCATTCTTCCGAACTTGGAAGGATGCAATTTTTTACGTTACAGTCGAATTGCGAATTATTTTTACGTTAAAGTATTTCAATGACAATGGTAAAATAATTATCATAGTACCTTGACAGTCAAAGTAATGTGATTTATATTGTACTTATAAGAATCGATCAGCGGTCTGTAATAAAAAACTGCATCTCCACGCTATATTGAGCTGGGATTCCTCGATTATAAAGAAGTGAATTAACATATGTCATAGTATGAATTATTGTACAAAGGAGGTGTTTAGATGGCTGAAAATAAAATGTCCTCCGATTTACTTAGAGGACATACAGATACTATAATTTTGAATTTGTTAATGACCGGAGATAAATATGGGTATGAAATCTCCAAATTAGTATTAGTAAATTCTAATCATGATTATGAACTGAAAGAGGCTACCATGTATTCAAGTCTGAAGAGGCTTGAAAAGGATGGCAATATCGTATCCTATTGGGGAGATGAAACTCATGGAGGAAGAAGGAAATATTATAGGATAACAGAAAAAGGGAAAAATACGTACTTCGAAAATAAAAAAAATTGGGAATATGCAAAACATATTTTAGATCAATTATTAGGAAAAGGTGATACTGATGAAAAATAAATTAATCAAACATATAGATGGTTTGTTTTTGCCATACGACGATTCACATGCAGTTAGAGAGTTAAAAGAAGAATTGTATATGAATTTGCAAGAGAGATTAAAAGATTTAAAAGAACAGGGTTATGATGATGAAACGGCTTACAGCATGACGATTAACTCCATTGGAGATATATCAGAATTAGTGGAAAATGTTACAGAAACGATAATTGATTCCCAGCAACACCCAAGGGCTAGGGATTTTTCAAAAATGGATCTTAAAAATTCAGATTTTAAAGGAGTAAGTTTACCTAAAGCTGAGTTTAGCAAAAGCGCGCTGGGAGGTTCGGAATTTACCGGCGCAGATTTATCGAACAGCTCCTTTAAATCCTGCGATTTAAGAAATGTAAGCTTTGATGGTGCAAATCTCTCAGGAGCTAAATTATCGAAGACAGATTTATCAAAAACAAGTTTTAAAAACAGTATGTTAGATAATACGGATTTTAGTTATTCTAATTTATCCGGTGTTCAATTTGACAATCAAACATTAAATGGCACTATATTTTATTCTGCAGGATTAAAAGGGGCATCTTTTAAAAATGCCGTATTCCGTAATGTATCTTTTAAGTATGCCTCTGGTTGTAATCAAGTTAATTTCGACGGGGCGACAATGGATAAAGCAACCTATGCTGTATTGAAAAGTCAAAAAGCCAAATTGACGAAAGTCACTATTATATAAGAATTTACAGTATATTAATCTTTATCCGATTGATTTTTTATAATGTGCTTCCAATGATCAGGAAGTTCATGAGTCTCTAAATGTTCCAATTTAAGCAGCTTCGGTCCGCTTGGATCTATATCAAAGACTAATCGGTCTTTTCCGACTGAAATATGAGGCCCTACCACGGGTGTCACTTCAAGAGTGACTATAAATTTGAAAGACCGATACCCGTATACTCTCTTAGCACTAATCACATCAACCATATATCCATGTACCATCGGAGAAGCGGATAAGAATTTTGAGTAAAATTGATCAATCGGTTCATTCATATATGGGAATAGTAACGTTATGAACATATCATGGTACAGTTCTTCTCTAGATTCTTCAGGCGGCTTTGGCATTGATTCAGCATAACCTATTGTATAAATGGTCATAAATAGGATGAAAATTAATAAAAAAACTGAACTATACTTCTTCAATAGGTATCACTCCTAGAAAGCAATCACTTCTAAGTTTCCCATTAGATGAAAAGACAATTGCAGAAAACAGACTTTTTTCGATAACCAAGTTCTGCTAGAAATTTGAAAAGGGTGAGGAACTACATGTCCGTAGAATCTCACCCTTGAATTTGAATTTTTTCAAAATGTCATTCAATCTTTTCAAAAATATTATTGTGCATACAGTCCGCCATCGATGACAAACTCAGCACCAGTCGAATAACTGGATTCATCTGATGCAAGGAAAAGGACAAGATTAGAGACCTCTTCAGGTCTGGCAATTCTTCCTAGAGGAATAATCTTTTCAAACATTTTAGTTAATTCTTCTGTATTCTCTTGCCTAATCATTGGGGTTTCAATAAATCCCGGATGTATGGAGTTAACTCGGATTCCGTATTCAGCAAATTCGAGTGCCGCCACTTTTGTCATTCCTCTAACCGCAAACTTGGAAGCTACATACCCAACCTGATCTTTGCCCCCTATAAGCCCGGAAAGAGAGGAGATATTTACAATTGATCCATTGTTTGTTTTCCGCATAGATGGAAGAACAACTTTCATCCCAAGAAATACGGCCACCTGGTTAATATCTATAACTTTTCTATAAACTTCTTCAGAAGTACTCTCAATCGGACTAGTAGGTGCGATACCTGCATTATTTACTAAAACATTAACTGGACCAAATGTTGCTTCAGTTTCAGTAACGACATGTTCCCAATCAGCAGCATTTGTTACATCATGTTTGATAAATAGAGCGTTTTCGCCCAGTTCATTCGCCAAAGCTTGTCCTTCTTGGTCAAGAATGTCAGTAATGACAACTTTTGCTCCTTCATTAACTAGTTTACGAGCATGAGACGCTCCCATACCTCGTGCTCCACCTGTAATAATAACTACTTTTCCAGATACTCTACCCATTTTTGCTCCTCCTTTTTTTGTTAACGTTTTCAAAAAAACAATGCATAAATTTTAACGAACTTCTATTTATAGTATAATGGGACTAATAAACCGTCTACAATCATCAAATTCAGACTATTCTGTTTATTAGTCAACAATCGATATCTTCTTTGTTTACTAACAAATATTAATGAACATAGGAGGGTAAAAATGTTGCAAAACTTTTCTCAAGTGGATCGAAGAATTATAAAATCAAAGGCAGCATTAAAGGAATCACTAGTAAAGCTGATGCTAGAAAAAAGTTTCAGGGATATAACGATTACTGAAATTGTAAAAGAGGCAAATCTTAATCGTGGTACTTTTTATAAAAACTATCAATGTAAAGAGGAGATTTTAGAAGAAATCATAGAGGATGTAACAAACGATTTAATTACATCTTTTCGTGCGCCGTATCAAAACAAACAAATAATTACAGTTGGAAGTCTAACGGCGTCTGCGATTAAAATCTTTGATCATGTAACAAACCATTCAACTTTTTATACACTTTTAGTGAAATCCAATCCATTTCCAGGTTTTCAAATTAAGATTTGTAAAATACTAAAAGACTTAAACCTGCAAGATTTTGCTGATATTACAACCAACTCAAAGATAAATAGAGAAGTTCTTGCAAGTTATCGTGCATATGCTGCGTTAGGGGTCATTTTTGAGTGGGTGAGTGAAGGGTTTAAATATAGTTCTACTTATATGGCAGAACAATTAGTAGAAATATTAAACAGTAGTCAAGTAAATGATATATATGAAGTAAATATTATTTAATAATCTCGGATAAAAACATGCCCCGAATTTTCAATTCTTGTAAAAAGTATCGAAAACTCGGGATTTTTATGTTCTCTTACTGGCTCTGCCGATATGCCTCCTTAACCCGTTCAATCTGGGCTAGGTGTCCGCGCACATGCTCAACACGAAATTCCAGCAACTCCTTAAAGGTAAAACGTCCTGCGTCGGCATAAACGCCAGCCCGTTCGAATTGTTCAGCTTTTAGTTGGGCTATAATCGTCTGCATACTAGATCGCAGCAATTTGAAGAGCTGCAGTGCTTGTTCACGGTCTAGCTGTTCATATTCTAAGTTATTTGCCCATGCATCCTGGTCAACCGAAAACAAGAGCGGTTCATCTTCTGCTAAGACTTTTTTCATCCTCGTTATTGACACGAGTTCGGAATCCGCCACATGGATTAGGATTTGATGGATACTCCATTTGTCCGGAGCAGGCTTATAATGAAGCTCCTCCTCGGTCAAACCTTCAATAGCGTTTTGCAGCATCTCATATCCGCGCTCGTACTCTTTCATCAACGATTCCATATTTGCATCCTCCCATTTATCTTCTCTAAAAGAACTGAACAGCTTGTCTTAAGCTTCATTTCTTTAATATCCCTAAATATTCAATCCATGGGCCTACATCCGTTCTGTACCTTTCCGCCATGACCCGTACGATTTGAGCTATGTGAGTTAAATCATGGACCACCCACGTAGAGATTAATTCTCTTACTTTTACTACACCAAAGGCAGGGTGGGAACCCGTTTTTTCTAGGTCCGTTTCAGGAACTACCAGTTCCATAAGCTTAATTAAATTTTGTGTTCGAATGGTTTTAAATTCAAGCAGACTTTGTGCTATCGTTTTTTCCAACTTCCTATTTAAATGTGAAAAACGGTCAAATGGGGGAAATGGTTTACTTTCACCTTCCTGAAGAATATGCTCCAAGCGAGGGATCCAATTATTTTTCTCTCCCTCAATTAAGTGCTCAACCACTTCAATAGGATTCCAGGTTCCTTTTCCTTCATTGGATTCCAGCCATCGATTCGCTAATCCAGATAAAAAATATTCCAATGTCTGAGGTGTACGTTCTAGTACCTCGATTGCTTCCTTTATATCAAAATTCATTTAGTAACTCCTCCTTTCAATTATTACTTCCATTTGTGTTTATTAAGGAAAAATGATCCTTTTACAATATATGTCTAATATATTTCTTCATGGCTATGAATTTACCCTTTATTTATTCGAAATTGCGTATTTTCAACGGGAAACTCTAGTCATATTGTTAATTAATGGTGTATTCTAGTAATAGTAAGAAAATTTTGTGTTTTCGACAAAATTAGTGAAAGAAATGAACAAATATCAACATATTTTCAAATTTTCCTCATATAAAATAGAGAATACAAAAATAGAGGGTGGAGGGAATTAGACTTGCGGCAATATGACCTGTACAGAATAGAAAAGTCGGTGGCACTGTATTATTATGGACGGGAACGTAAATTCTTTGGTCTGTTTAAGGAATACCGTGATTCGGAAGGGGAGTTTAGACAGATCGTTGAAGGCCAAGTTAACTTTATCACAGAGATGATCCCTATCTTACCCTTGCACCAATTGTTAAAGGAAGGCTCAAAACGGAAGCAGCCATTTTATAATGAAGCAAATTTGTATTGGATCAGAAAAGATGATGAAAGTGAAGATTCTGCATATATGGAGCTTTCCGAAAAGAAAATAACGATCCATGCTACAGGCGATCACGAAATAGAAAATGTGTTTTTTGAAATACTAAAAAAAATGGATAATTTTTTAGCAATAGATTTAGAAAATGAACGGTATGGATGGTTAAAGCCTTGGAGAGAAAGAAAATATATATAATAACTAGTAAATAAGGGTTAACATATTGTATTATCATAGTTGGTTTAGTACACTGTAAGGTAGACAACATGAAGGAGGAAAGCTTTTTATGTGGTGGATGTATACTCTAGTGGGTGTAATCGCTTTACTCGCAGGTGTAGCGCTAGGCTTTTTCATTGCGAGAAAATATATGATGGATTACTTAAAGAAAAACCCACCAATTAACGAACAAATGCTTCGTGTGATGATGACACAAATGGGCATGAAACCATCTCAAAAGAAAATTAATCAAATGATGGCTGCTATGAATAAACAACAACTAAAATAAACGAACACAAGGACAAGCACTCTTCGATGAGTGCTTTATTTTTTTGTTCGACATCAATCTCTGCTTCGGCAAGTGCCTCTGCACTTTCGGCTTGCTTCAGCGTTCGCGACGTGACAAGTACGCTCGAGATTTGTCGATTTTCGGTATTTAATTTTACTATTTACAGTAGGCGAACGTTTGTTCTATAATAAAAAAGAAGTTATTTTTTCAATCTTTTTATTAAAAAAAACTTTTGGTAAACTGAGATGGTACGATTTGGGATGACACAGTGGAGGAAAACAAATGAGGGTATTTCTAGATTTGAAATGGTTTTTTAAGCAAGAAAGAAAAGCCTATATTTTAGGTGTGTTTTTCTTATTATTGGTTGCTTGTTTGCAATTAGTGCCGCCGCGCATTGTCGGGGTGGTGGTTGATGAGATTATAGAGAACGAAATTACGGTTGCGAGTTTACTGTTTTGGTGCGGAATATTAGTAATAAGCGGACTTGCTATGTATGGCTTGCGCTATTTATGGAGAATTCAAATTTTCGGGTCTGCTGTCAAGCTTGCCAGACAATTAAGGGAGACGCTGTACACGCACTTTACGAAGATGACCTCCTCATTTTATCAGCGCAAAAGAGTAGGGGATTTAATGGCCCATGCAACCAATGATTTAAGTGCGATTCAGCAGACTGCCGGGTCGGGGGTCTTAACACTAGTCGACTCCCTGGCAACGGGAGGATCCGTTATTCTTGCGATGGGCTTCACCATCAGCTGGAAGCTTACAATCATCGCTCTGATTCCATTACCTTTGATGGCTTTACTTACAAGCTATTATGGGCACCTCTTGCATAAAAAGTTCAGATTGGCTCAAGAAGCCTTTTCTTCTTTAAATGATAAAACCCAGGAAAGCGTTAATGGGGTCAAGGTTATTAAAACATTTGGCCAGGAAAAAGAAGAAGTAGAATCGTTCCGTGACCAAGCGGAAGATGTAGTGAAAAAGAACGTGGCAGTTGCCAAAATTGATGCACTTTTTGATCCGACAATTTCTATTATAATAGGAATCTCGTATTTCCTTACGATCTTTTTCGGTTCTCAATTTGTAATGAACGGTGAAATGACCATTGGTGATTTAGTTGCTTTTACGACATACTTAAGCCTGTTAATTTGGCCAATGCTTGCCTTTGGCTGGCTATTTAACATTGTCGAAAGAGGGAGCGCGTCTTATCAAAGGGTTAGCAGATTACTAGAGGAAGTCCCAGAAATCGTAGATTTGCCTGGATCCATTGAGGAAACGCCTTCTGGTGAGATTGAGTTGAACATTCAATCCTTCTCTTATCCTAATGAAACTGTTCATGCTCTTGTAGATATCAATTTCACTCTAAAAAAAGGGCAGACATTAGGGATTGTTGGAAAAACAGGTGCAGGGAAGACGACTTTATTAAAATTATTATTACGCGAATTTGAAGGATACTCAGGCACCCTTATGGTGGGCGGAAGTTCGATTAGAGAATACAAGCTTGAAGCATTGCGAAGAGCATTTGGCTACGTGCCACAAGATCATTTTTTATTTTCCAGTACAATCAGCGAAAATATCGCATTTGCCAGACCTGATGCTGCACCAGAAGAAATTCATAAGGCTAGCCAAATTGCCAGTATTCACGAGGATATTTTGCAATTTCCAGATCAATATGAAACCATCGTTGGCGAGCGCGGTGTCTCTTTATCTGGCGGACAAAAGCAGCGGATCTCGATTGCACGTGCCATTCTGATGGATCCGGAAATTCTGATATTAGATGACTCTCTGTCTGCGGTTGATGCCAAGACAGAGGAAGAGATCCTTTCAGCTTTAAAGAATAATAGAGAGCAAAAAACAACGATTATTACGGCTCACAGACTAAGTGCGATTCAGCATGCGGACCTCATTATTGTTTTAGATCATGGAAGAATTGTCGAGCGTGGCAATCATCAAGCATTAATGGCGCATGGCGGATGGTATAAAGAAATGTATCTTCGTCAGCAGTTAGAGTCTTTAGTGGAGCACGGAGGGTAATGATGGAGACTACACGTTCAATGACCGGTAAGGAACAAAGGGTTGTTTTAAAACGATTAATGTCCTATGCAAAACCGCATTGGAAAAAAATTGTGTTTGCCTTTGGGTTATTACTGTTAATGACCCTCGGAGACATTTTAGGTCCGATTTTAGTTAAAGTATTCATAGATGATCACCTAACTCCATTTATCTCAGATGGTCAGGCACTCGAACTGGATCCGATTATGACTTTGGCTGCAGCCTTTGTCGCGATTCAATTATTGAATGCGGCAGCGACCTATTTTCAGTTATACCATTTTCAAAAAATTGCTTTGAAAATTGTGCAGGCACTCCGGATTGATGTGTTCGAAAAGGTTCATTCATTAGGTTTGAAGTTTTTTGATAAAACACCAGCGGGCAGCATCGTTTCACGGGTAACCAATGACACCGAGGCTATCAAGGATATGTTTGTGTCTGTATTAATTTCTTTCGTGCAAAGTATTTTCCTATTAATAGGGGTCTTTACTTCCATGTTTATATTGGATGCAAGGCTCGGATTCTTTTGTTTATTCACCTTGCCTTTACTCTATTGGATCATGCGGACTTATCGCATACACAGTTCAAAAATATACTCTGAATTAAGAGAAAGACTGAGCCAGCTTAATGCGAAGCTTAGCGAATCTTTACAGGGCATGTCCATCATTCAAATTTTCCGCCAAGAAAAACGGCTCCGGAAAGAATTTGAAGATATTAACAATCAACACTTTACAGCTGGGGTTAAAAATCTGAAGGTGGATGCACTACTGTTAAGACCAGCGATTGACTTAGTCTATATTGCGGCCCTTGTTGTGGTTCTTAGCTATTTTAGTATCCTGTCGTTAAATGACTCGATTGAGGTTGGGGTACTGTATGCGTTTATTACGTATTTAGACCGCTTCTTTGAACCAGTTAACCAAGTAATGAGCCGGTTAACCTTCTTTCAGCAGGCAATTGTAGCCGCATCGAGAATCTTTAAGCTGATAGATGAAACTGAACAAGCGCCTCAGCAATTAGAAGGAAAATCCCATTCTATTACAAAAGGTACGATTCAGTTTGAAAATGTGAGCTTTTCCTATGACGGTAAAAGAGATGTGTTAAAAAACATTTCCTTTACAGCAAGAGAAGGGGAGACCGTCGCTTTAGTCGGCCATACGGGAAGCGGAAAAAGTTCGATTATTAACCTGTTGATGCGCTTTTATGATTTCAACAGAGGAGACATCAAAATTGATGGAACATCGATTAAAGAAATCGAACATAACGAACTAAGAGAAAAAATAGGGCTTGTTTTACAGGATCCATTTTTGTTTTACGGAACGATTATGGATAATATCAAACTTCATAAAACAGATATGACTGACGAAGAGGCGATTGAAGCAGCACAGTTTGTTCAGGCCCACGGTTTTATTGAAAAGCTGGAAGATGGATATCGGCATCTGGTTACAGAAAGAGGATCCACCTTCTCAAGCGGACAAAGGCAGCTAATCGCTTTCGCCAGAACGATTGCTTACAATCCACAAATTCTAGTATTAGATGAAGCGACTGCAAACATAGATACAGAGACTGAGGAAGCGATTCAGATTGCCTTACAGAAAATGAGACAAGGAAGAACGACCATTGCGATCGCACACAGACTTTCAACAATCCAAGATGCGGAACAAATTCTTGTGTTGCATCAGGGTGAAATTGTGGAACGCGGTAACCACCAGCAGCTCCTGGCACAAAAAGGCTTGTATTATAAGATGTACATTCTTCAAAATGGTTCTGGAGAAGGTTTAGAGGATGCCGTTGCCATGAAAAATCAATAAGAGAATGATTGCCCAGATTATAAAGAGGACTTTGTGAAGTCAAAATGCAATATGAGTAAGGGGTAAGTAACAAAACGCTTGGATCATTTTTATGAACCAAGCGTTATTTATGATATTTTTATTTTTTTGCTATGTATTTGTTTTTTAAGGGTTTATCGTATGGTTGTTGGTAGATATAGTAGTATTGATTTAGCAAAGCATCCAGTTCTTGGCTGTGCTTGACTGTTAGGCTGGAACTAAAGCCCTTTTCACTGACAATTTGCACGAGTTCTTCCCGCTTTTGTTCTATTGCTGCGATGAGAGATTCATTAACCACGATAAAAACCCTTTCCGTAATAAATTGTAAAATAAGGGAATAAATATATTCCCTAGTATAAAGCATGTTCACCCTATCTCCAAGCAAAAAAAAACCTAAAATGGGATTAAATCAAAAAATATTTGAAGAAATGGTCACAAATTCTACAAATCCATCTCATTAACAAATGGAAAGGGAAAGTGTACAATTAAATTTGAATTCTTTCTATGGGTAAATCGTTTGAATAGGGGTTTTTAAACCCTCTTCCAAGAGGAGGAGAATTTATGACTGACTTAAATTTATTTTTAGCATTTGGTGCGGGATTTTTAAGCTTCATATCACCATGTTGCCTTCCATTATATCCAGCATTCATATCGTATATAACGGGAATGTCTGTTGCCGAACTAAAAAATGAAAATGCGATGCTAAACCGAAGAAGTATTTTACATACTTTATTCTTTTTAATTGGATTTTCTATTATTTTTATAGCAATTGGATTTGGAACCAGTTTTATCGGGGAATTCTTTTTTAAGTATCAGGATTTAATCAGACAGATTGGGGCAATTTTTATCATTTTGTTTGGACTTATTCTTGTCGGAGTCCTGCAGCCTAAGTTGTTAATGAAGGATCACCGCTTTGAGTTCAAAAATAAACCAGGAGGGTATGTTGGTTCCATTTTAATTGGAATGGCCTTTGCGGCTGGGTGGACGCCGTGTTCTGGCCCAATCTTAGGGGCTGTTTTAGTATTGGCTGCTCAAAATCCTAGCAGTGGTGTTGTTTATATGTTTGCTTATGTGCTAGGTTTTGCCATTCCTTTCTTCATTCTATCCTTTTTTATTGGGAAAATGGGATGGATTCGCAGACATAATGCGAAAATTATTAAATTCGGCGGATATTTAATGATTTTAATGGGGATTACGCTCTTCTTTGACTGGATGACGCAAATCATTAGTATTCTGACAATGGTCACTGGAGGATTCACTGGGTTTTAATACTCGAAATTTGTCATATAATCTAAGTTGAATATTTCTAGTACTTTCGATATAGTAGAAAGAAGAGATAATTCAATAGACCTATTCGTGATCGGACTGAGGGGGTCATAGATTCAGTATGGCAAATATACTAATTGTAGACGATGCAAAGTTTATGAGAATGACCTTAGGGCAAATTTTTCAGGAAGCAGACCATACCGTTGTCGGGGAAGCTGAAAACGGCAAAGAAGCGATTGATCGATACATAGAATTCAAGCCCGATTTGGTTACGATGGATATTACGATGCCAGAAATGGACGGAATAGAAGCCGTAAAAAAAATAAAAGATTTCGACCCCAAAGCGACGATAATTATGTGCTCTGCGATTGGACAATCCAGACTCGTACTAGAGGCGATTGAAGCAGGGGCCGTAGATTTTATCGTAAAGCCTTTTGAAAAAGAAAGAGTGATAGAAGCTGTAGAACGTGCACTGCGTCATGAAAGTTCGATTTCATGATGCTTTTTTTTATGGGGAGTTCTGAAGAATGTGCGGCTGAGTTAAACTTTACAGGTTCTCAGTTCCGATAAGTGACAACTGAGTTCGGTTAACCGGTCCTGAAGTTCGGATATCCGGCAGCTGAGTTCTGTTAACACCACCTAAGTTCGGTTATCCCAACACAAATGTTTCTAAATCAGGTAATTATCCAACTCATCGTTGGTAAAATAAATCATTTTGATTATAATAAAATAGAAAAGAATCATAGAGGACTGAACTCAGCATGTTATTACTGTCATCGGTATTCGCACTCATAATGGGTGTAGCCGTCATATTCATTCGCATAAAGGCGTCAGAGAAACCAGTGAACGCGAAAAAAATTTTACTCCCGCCTGTCTTTATGAGCACAGGGGCACTTATGTATATATTTCCGTATTTCAGGATTTCTCCATTTGAGATTGCAGAAGCTGTAATTGCGGGAGCGCTATTTTCGATTTTTTTAATTAAAACCTCTTCTTTTGAGGTAAAAGAGGGCGAGATCTTTCTCAAACGGTCCAAAGCTTTTGCCATTGTCATTATTGCTTTGCTCTTGATTCGTTTAGCTCTTAAAGTATTTTTCAGCTCTTCGACAACAGCAGGGGAGCTTGGCGGCATGTTCTGGCTTATCGCATTCTGCATGCTTGTGCCTTGGCGGGTCACGATGTACCTGCAATTCCGTAAACTCGAATCATCCTTGCAAATTAAAGCAGAAACGATTTAAAAACCCCGCACAAATGCTGTGCGGGGTTCTCAAATTTTTATAAACCTTCTGTTAAACTTTCTTCAATTACCTCACCATTATGATCGAGGATTCGAATGATACTGTCTCCGCCAAGAGTTCGAACAGTCTGATCAATTTGTTCTCTAGCCCGATTCAGCTGCCCGGAAAGGTTCATTTCTAGAACTTCACCACTCTTTAATTCAAAATAGAGTTTTTTAGGATAGGTGGTGCCATATTCATCATTTTGAAATTCACTGGTGATCAGGGCAATATCCTCCCATTTGGTTTGCTCTGTACCAAATCCCATAAGTTCATTTCGAAAAATTCCATCTGGACTATAGTAATAATATTCCTCCGTCGTTAACACGAGAAAGACAAGCGAAACCGAAAAAAGCCCGCTAAAAATTCCCCATTTACGCTTTGTATTTTTTAGCTCTATGGCCGCAATAATAATGCTGATCCCAAGGGCAAACCCAGCTGCGATTGATATCATCGAACTTGCGCTGTCGCTGCCAAAGAAAAACGCATCACGAGGCATAAAAATCGTCTGCTTGACAGCAGTACTTAACATACCCAATACAAGTGAACTCAACGCAACAATAATTCCTGCTACAATCCACATCACTTTTTTGCTATCCGCATTATGCATCTAAAAAATCCTCCCTGCTACACGCTAGAAATATTCTTTTCTTTCGATGAAGTTCCCCTCTGGATCATAAATCTCTATGTAGCTTTCACCTCCAAATTTACGGACGGTACTGTTAATAGAGGCTCTCATGGAGTATTGTCTTGCTCCCAATTCCATCATGATTTCTTCTCCATTTTTCATTTTGATAATCAATTCAGCAGGGAGAGGAGTGCCATTCATATCTTTCCGGTAAATATGCGTTAATTCTGAAATTTCGTCCCATTTCATGAGCTTTTCTTCGGTTGACTCCAGCGGGTCAAAGACAATCCCATTCGGATCAATATAGTAATAATCATCGATAGAATAATAGATTCCAATACTTGAGAAGAGGAATAGGACTGTAAAGGTTATCGATTTTGTTATTTTTTTACGAGTAACCCACCCGAGAAACATAAGGCTGATTCCAAGTAAAGCAATCGAAACAGTTGCGACCAAGTAGGACTGCCCGCTCGAACCGAAGAAATACCCGTACTCCGGTTTTATTAAAAGTTCTTTAATTGGTACAAAAAACAGCCCGATGACGATGCAAATTAAAAAGATCATAATACCGATACTAATCATCACCATCGCTCTTTTATCCCCGTTTTTCATTAAAAACACCCCCTAGCTGACGGAACCTCTATAAGACTAATAAATAGTACGTTTTAACTATAAAAGGGTTTCAAATTTTTCCAAAAAAGGAAAAGCCGGACCTCTTCATTAGTTCTCCTCACAAATTCGATGATGTTTTTTCAAAGGAGTTTTAATCAGGTGAGGGTGTCGAACTAATTAAGGGCCGGCCATTTTAAAATAAATGCTGATAGGGTTTAATATCAATATTCATTTCATTTAGCTTTTTGATCAAAAATTTATGATCTCGTTTCGGTGTTGCCATAATGTAACCGCGAATCACTAACTCCTGATTGATGGTTTTAGCTTTTTCCTTAAGTGCTAATTCACCAATTTTACCAGCAATCTTTTGTCTTGCAACATCGCGGAAAAGCTCAGGAACAGGACTCACGAGTTCTTCCAAGAGAATCTTCTCCTCAGGGTTCCACAAGTTTTTCGTCTGATTTACATAATACTCTTCCCAATCCATATCTGATTTGCCATCTTCCTTAGGCAACCGCTTTAAAAATTTGCGGAACATAAAAAAACCGCCGATGGCAAAAGAAACTACCATAAACATAATCCAGAATAGGATGAACCACAAAAACCATCCTTCTAACATAAAACGAATTCACCCCACAATCTTCCAACATTCTGTCTCTACTATTATAAAGCCCCCTCGGGTAGGTGACAAGGAAATGAAGGTGATTTGGACAGGGAGTATCTAGTAAATTGGGAGCGGGGAGATTGAATTTTGATAGAAAAAATAGTATCATCAATAACGCTATTGTTTAAAATGAAAATTTGGGGCTGGAAACGATGCTGGTGCTCGTCTCGGTCTTCAAAACCGCTATGTGAGGCGCGTGTCGTCTCTGGTGGGTTCGATTCCCACACAGTCCCGCCAAACCTGTCACTGTTCATAGGTGTTGTGACAGAATTAAGAGAGAAATTACTAATAAAAAATGTTCAGCATAGTCCGCTTCTTTAAAAAGGAAGCGGGCTTTTTTTTGAAAAGAACTGTGAGTGAACAAATAGCGGGTACTTTAATTAAATAAGAGGAGAAAAAAATAAAGTAGTGAGGTATTTGATATCTCACTACTTTTTATATAATAACTTTAATTCACATATTAGAGTTTAATTTCCTATTCAGTACTTTAATACCTATAAAAAACTTTAATTTATCAGTAGCTTTAATTAATAAATAGGAGAGCTCTATTAAAATTAATGACTAGGCATTAATAATAATTTCCTTACCTTCTCTACGCTTTTTAGCATATTCAGCTGTTGCAGTATAGAGAACGTCAGAGGATGAATTAAGGGCTGTTTCACAAGAGTCCTGTAACACACCTATGATGAAGCCAACACCAACTACCTGCATCGCAATATCATTTGGAATTCCGAATAGGCTACACGCTAGTGGAATGAGTAAGAGTGATCCACCTGCGACACCTGAAGCACCTGCAGCCGAAATAGCTGATACGACCATCAAAATAACCGCAGTCGGAATATCGATTTGAATACCAAGAGTATGCACGGCAGCAAGGGTTAGGACAGAAATAGTAACAGCTGCACCAGCCATATTGATGGTAGCGCCTAATGGGATTGATACCGAGTACGTATCCTTATCCAAATCTAGTTTTTCACATAAATTCATATTTATTGGAATGTTTGCAGCTGAGCTGCGAGTAAAGAATGCTGTAATACCACTTTCCTTTATGCATTTAAAGACAAGTGGATATGGATTTTTACGAATATTGATAAATACGATAATTGGATTAATCACTAGAGCTACAAAAAACATACAACCGAGCAGAACTAAAAGTAACTTTCCGTAATCAAGCAAGGCTGAAAGACCATTCGTTACAATTGCTTCAAAAACAAGACCCATGATGCCAAGCGGCGCCAAATTGATCACCCATTTGACTAATACTGATATGGCATCTGAAAAATTAGCAAGCACGTTTTTGGTAGAATCAGCAGCTTTTCTTAAAGCCAATCCAAGCAGGATAGCCCACGTTAGGATACCGATATAGTTGGCATTTAATAAAGCATTTATTGGGTTGTCCACAATGTTAAACAGTAATGTCTGAATTACTTCTACAATTCCACCTGGAGGAGTCAGGTCTTCGGCACCTGTTGTAAGTGATAAGCTAACCGGAAATATAAAGCTTGCAAGAACTCCTACAAAACCTGCCAAGAATGTACTTATACCATAAAGGACAAGAATAGATTTCATATTCGTTCGGTTACCACTTCTATGTTTAGAGATGGCATGCATAACTAAGAATAAGACAAGTATTGGGGCGACAGCCTTTAATGCACCTACAAATAAAGTACCAAAAATGGTGATCCATTCAGCAGTATTAGGAATCGTTAAAGCTAGGATAATACCAATAAAAATACCTACAAGGATTCGTTTTACTAGGCTCACTTGGTTCCACTTGTGAATTAAATTTTTCATTTAAAACCCTCCTATTATTAAAATAGTGCGTAACAAAAGAGGTAGATATTTTTTATGAGGGGACCATATGTAAGTTTAACATGAACATTATAATTATCAAACAAATTATTATATTGAAATATTTGTTAAGTTTAAGAATCTTCAAGGAAAATAGAAATAAGGAAAAGGTCAGACTAAATAGCTGATATTGAAAAAACTTTATATTTATCCCATATTGCCTACAGCATTAGAGATTTATCGGAAATGTGTGATTTGAAGATGGTAAGAGAATAGGGAAATAAAAATCAAAGTGCTGTCATAAACAGCACTTTAAGTTTTTATTAAAGATATATTTCTATAGAGGGGAATTAAACCTGTATCCTGATTTTACTGATGAATATGTAAGAAAATGAGTTAATCCGAGTCGACACTCTTTTCTGCAGCTATAAATATATTGGTAATCAGCTTCGCAATAATAGCAGCGGCTAAATAGACCATAAACAGATAGATATAGTTCATGTTTTCCCCTAACTTGAATAACCCCATAACTTCTATAATTGGCTTAAACAGGAATGCAAAGAAAAGACAAACAAAGAACGCATACACATAATAATTTTTCCCGGTTTTCAATAACCATTGATAGAGGAGCATGTATACTACAGGGATGAGTGCGGCATCTAACCCAACGTTGACTGGAAAAAAGGGAAAGACTTTATAGGGATATTCCCAAAAACCATTTCTAGTCCCGAAACCATCGAAATATAGAGCAATCATATGGTGAGTATAGCCAAAGAATCCAATGTGTAAGGCTCTTTTTCTGTCAAGGAAAAAGAAAAGAGCAATTAATGGTACAACGAGCATTATAAAATTAAACCAAAATTGCCAGGTATACAACCCTGAAAATTCAAACCAATAATCAATCCAATTTTTAGATAGATCTTTTTCTTGTTTGATTAATTCTTCAAATTGTTTTAATTGTTCATCGTACATCCTTAGACTCCTTTTACTGACCAAATCTAACTGTTTTTTCCATAGTTTGTACCGGTTGGTAAAATTTTATAATTTATTTTTCGGAACTGACTGAGATTTGATTTTGCTAGAGTACCATATATATACACATTGTTTCTTAAAAAAACATCTTGTTAGGTTTAAACGGTGATAACAATTTTAATTGAAACAATGACGGTTCAGGTTCTGGAAAAGATGGTTTGTCAATTACATCTGCTTGTCGCAGTAAAGCGTCCAATGAAGGATGAGCAGGATTTTTTTGAAGAAACAGAGGGACGGTTCTTCTGTTTCATGAAACAGAAGAACCGTCCCTCTGTTTCAAAAAAGATAAATCAATATTCACAGCATATAAACCCAAGCCAATTAATATAATTTGTACAAATATTGACTGACATGTTGTTTCGGCCAATTGAAGTGAAAAATGAAATGAGTATTCTATTTTCCTGAAAAAGGGGGAGGAAAAGGGGATGAAGAAAAGGGGCTTTGCTTTATTTTTCATATTCTCGTGTTTGACCTTTCTATTAATGGCATGCTCGAATGAGGGACAAACCGATGAAGAGGGAGAACCGAACAATGATCCTGGAGTGGTTCAGGAGTTAAAAATTGCGAATGATCAGGAACCGGCAGGGTTAGATCCTCATAAGACGCCAGCTCATTCATCGGTGCGGATTTATTCGCAGATTTATAGCGGTTTGGTTCAATTTGATGAAAATATGAATATCGTGGGTGATTTAGCGGTTGATTGGGAACAGCCCGATGACAAGACGTATATTTTTAATCTTCAAGAGGGCGTGAAGTTTCATAATGGCCGGGAAATGACAGCTGAGGATGTCAAATATAGCTTTGAACGGATTTTAGCTGAAGAAACGGCTTCTCATATTGCTTCTTATTTTGCCAATGTGGAAAGTATTGAAGTTCTAGACGATTATAAAATTCAGTTTAACTTAAAAACAACAGATGCTACATTTTTAGCTAATTTGACCAACTCCAGTGCAGCTGTCGTAGCAAAAGAGGCAGTTGAGGAAAATGGTGACTTGCAGCAGGTTGCAGTTGGAACGGGTCCTTTTAAATTTGTAGAGTGGGTGCCTGATAATCGGGTAGTTTTAGAGAAAAACGAAGACTATTACAAAGAAGGCTTACCAAAGCTCGATAAAGTGATTTATTACACAATGAAAGAAGAAGCAGCAAGATTATCGGCGATACGTACGGGTGAAGTAGATTTAACCACTCTCACCGCACAATCTGCAGCTCTCATTGAAAATGAACAAAATGTCGAGATTAAAAGCTATCAATCATTGGAATACAGCTACGTCGGATTTAATGTAAATGCAGAACCATTAAACAATGAAAAAGTCCGCCAAGCTTTAAGCTTAGCGACAAACCGGCAAAGTATAGCCGATATTGTCTGGAATGGGGATGCGATTGTTTCTGGTCCAGTTGCGCCTTCGATGGGAGACTGGGCGATTGATGTAACGCAGCATGAACTCTATGCGAATGATCTTGAAAAAGCAAAACAGCTGCTTGCGAATGCGGGTTACCCGGATGGCTTTGATATTACCATCACGACAGCTTCAACTTATGCAGATATGGTCGATACGGCCCAAATTCTGCAGCAGCAATGGGCAGAAATTGGGGTCAATGCTGAAATTAAGCAAATCGAGTGGGGCGAGTACATCGATACCTGGTCCAATACATCGGCTGATATTTTAGTGGGACGCAACGGATCGGGTACAGACCCGGACCGTGCCCTCAATTACTTTTTCCATACAAACGGGTCGGCCAATGTGTGGGGCTTCTCGGACAGTGAGTTTGATAGCTTAGTTGAGACCGGAAAAACCACAATTGATCAAGAGGAACGGAAGCAAATATACGTTAATGCGCAAGAAAAACTATTAGAATTATCGCCAAATCTATTCCTAGTATCCCCAATGAAATATGTGGCGGTTCGAAATACTGTCGAAGGCTTTACACCATATCCGCATAATGGAGAATACATTGTTGAGACATCAAAAAAATGATGAGGAGAGGCTGCTAATGAGCAGCCTCCGATTTTGAATAAGGGTGAGCATGATGTATGCATACATTCTAAGAAGATTATTAATGCTAATTCCTGTTTTATTTGGCATATCGATCTTTATCTTCTGTACTTTACGAATTATACCTGGTGACGTGGCTCAGACGATTTTAGGGACGGACGCCACGCCTGAAGCCTTGGCCCAGTTAAGGAAGGAGTTTGGCCTAGATTTGCCGCTGCTTGAGCAGTATCTGAACTGGATGGGAGGAGTGCTGCTCGGTGATTTCGGTGAATCCATGCGGACGGGGAAAGAGATTCTGCCTGATATTTTAAGCCGATTTGCGATTACCTTTGAGTTAACGTTGTTAGCTGCGCTTATTTCTTGGATTATTGCAATTCCTCTAGGAATTATTGCCGGAATAAAGCGTAATTCAAAAACGGATTTTTCCGTTAGAATTATTTCTTTACTGGGCGTTTCAGTTCCAAACTTTGCTTTTGCCATCGTGATAATCATGCTGCTTGCGATCTATTTCTCCTATAGCCCTCCGGTTGGGTATGTCGGTTTTTTTGAAGATCCGATTACGAATCTGCAAATCTTAATTTTACCTGCATTTGTATTAGGAACCTCAATGGCAGGTGCGGTTATGAGAATGACGCGTTCGTCCATTTTAGAGATTTTAAGACAAGACTTTATTCGAACGATTCGGGCAAAGGGTGCGAAAGAACGAGTCGTCATCTTTAATCACGCCTTGAGAAACGCGATGATCCCAATATTAACGATTATCGGGATGCAAATTGGAGTTTTGTTAGGCGGCACTGTTATTATCGAGCAGATTTTTTCGTTGCCTGGATTAGGACAACTTGTTTTGACCGGCATTAATCAGCGAGACTTTACCGTCGTTCAAGGCTCAGTCCTCTTTATTGCCTTTGTTTTTGTCATCATCAATTTAATTGTTGACCTCTTGTATTCTTTTTTGGATCCAAGAATCACGTACAAATAAAGGAAGTGAGATCTCAGGTGAGAGGATTCTTTCAGAGATTACTAGATGATAAGGTGGGTTTAATCGGATTTATCGGAATTGCCCTCGTGATTATCATGGCTGTCATCGCCCCGTTTGTCGCACCTTATAGACCAGACCAAATGTTTACGGATCATGTCTTGGAAGGACCCAGCAGTCAGTTTTTATTCGGAACGGATGAACTGGGGAGAGATATTTTTACGAGAATTTTATATGGTGCACAGGTTTCCTTAAAAGTAGGGATTATTGCAGTTGGGATTGGCGCAGGTCTAGGTTTGCTGTTAGGGATGATTAGCGGCTACTTCCAAGGGAAAGCCGACCAGGTGATTATGCGGATTATGGACATTTTCTTTGCCTTTCCTGATATTTTACTGGCGTTAACCATTGTCGCTGTTTTAGGACCAAGCTTAACCAATACGATGATTGCAATTGGAATTGTTTTTACTCCGGTTTTTACAAGGCTCGTAAGATCAGCTGTCCTTGCCGTGAAAGAAAATGAATATTTGGCGAGTGCTGTAGCGATCGGAGTTCATCCTGTGAAGATAATTTTTAAACATATCACGCCTAACATCATGGCCCCCTTTATTGTACAAGTGACACTTGCTTTATCAGGGGCCATTTTAACAGAAGCGGCTTTAAGCTTTCTTGGGTTAGGGGTGCAGCCGCCTGATCCGTCATGGGGTGTAATGTTAAGTGAAAGCCGGACATATATGGAGTTTGCTCCATGGACGATTCTCTTTCCGGTCGGGGCCACGGTGTTTACGATATTCTGTTTCAATTTGTTAGGAGATAGTTTACGAGATTTGCTGGATCCGAAGTTGAGGCAGTAGAGCGTAACTCGTTCTGAGTTATGTATGGTAAACCGGCTCTTTGTTCGCTTTAACGGTAGCGAATTCATTTAAATGGAGACTGCGTTCGGATAAACAGGGGTTGAGTTCGGATAAACCGGGGCTGAGTTCGGAAAAAGGGTAGCTGAGTTCGGAAAAAGGGTAGCTGAGTTCGGAAAAAGGTGTCTGAGTTCGGAAAAAGGGTAGCTGAGTTCGGAAAAACCGGGGCTGAGTTCGTAAAAAGGGTGTCTGAGTTCGGAAAAAGGGCAGCTGACTTCGGATAAACAGGGGCTGAGTTCGGAAAAAGGGTAGCTGAGTTCGGAAAAGGGGTAGCTGAGTTCGGATAAACAGGGGCTGAGTTCGGAAAAAGGGTGTCTGAGTTCAGAAAAAAGGTGTCTGAGTTCGGAAAAGGGCAGCTGATTTCGGTTAAATAGAGGCTGAGTTCGGAAAAAAGAGTGCTAAGTTCCGAAAATAGTACCTGAGTTGCTATAAACAGTTACTATCGCCAAATATAAGGGGAGAATAACCTTGAATGCAGTTTTAGAAATTAAAGATCTGTCAATTGATTTAAACAGCAGAAGGCAATCGGTGAATGTTATCAAAGGGATTAATTTAGAGATCGGGAAAAAGATGAAGTATGGGATTGTGGGAGAGTCAGGGAGCGGGAAAAGTCTTACGTCGCTTGCAATCATGAATCTTCTTCCTGAAGCATTACAAATAAAAAGCGGGAGCATTACCTTAAACACGAAAGAGAAAAAAGACCTGACCAAACTCTCTAAAAGGGAAATGCAAAATGTAAGAGGGAACGAGATTTCAATGGTCTTCCAAGAACCCATGACTGCGCTCGATCCCTTATTTGCGATTGAGCACCAGTTATTGGAAGTTCTTCGATTTCACCGTAAATATGAGAAAAAAGAGATGCGCGAGCTGGGACTCGAAATGATCTCAAAGGTTGGCATCTCCCGTCCAAAGGACATCTTTAAAAGCTATCCGCACCAGCTTTCAGGCGGGATGCGGCAGCGGATTATGATTGCGATGGCGTTAATATGCCAGCCGAAATTACTGATTGCCGACGAGCCGACGACTGCCTTAGATGTTACGATACAAGCGCAAATTCTGGACTTGATGAATGAGCTGTCGGTAACCCATGAAACTTCCATCCTCATGATTACCCATGATTTAGGTGTAATTAATGAAACATGTGAAAGAGTAGCCGTGATGTACGCTGGCCAAATTGTAGAGGAATCAGCCGTTGCGGAACTATTTGGTCAACCTGCTCATCCTTATACACAAGGTCTCCTGCAATCAATCAGGTCGTTAGGAGATCATAAAACAACGTTATATTCGATCCCTGGAAATGTCCCGACTCCTGTTCAATATCAGGAGCTTGGCTGCCGCTTTGTCAGCAGATGTCCGTTCGCCATGGAAAAATGTAAAACCCAAGAGCCTCCGATGTTAGCTGTTTCAGATGACCATCACAGTAAATGCTGGCTCCATGAAGAGGAGGGACAAAATAGATGAGTAACCATTACGTATTGGAAGTCAATCATTTAAAAAAATATTTTCCGGTTAAAGCCGGCATTTTGATGAAGACAAAAGGTTATATAAAAGCAGTAGATGACATTAGCTTTAAGGTTAAAAGGAAAGAAACGCTAGCATTGGTCGGGGAAAGCGGCTGCGGAAAATCAACAACAGGCAGAACGATTCTTCGTTTATATGAATCCACATCCGGGGAAGTATTTTTTAAAGGGGTCAATATTTTAGAGATTTCTAAGGGTCAATTTCGGAAAATGAGAAAAGACTTGCAAATGATTTTTCAGGATCCGTTTAGCTCGTTAAACCCGCGCATGACTGTTAAGGAATTATTGACCGAACCATTGCTGACTCATAAACTGGCGACCCGCAAAGAAGCGGTTGAAATCGCAGAAGAAATGATAGAAAAAGTGGGGCTGTCAAGTGCACAGCTGAAACTGTATTCCCACGAATTTAGCGGCGGACAAAGGCAGAGAATCAGTATTGCCCGAGCGTTGATTGTCAAACCGGAAGTCGTGATTTTAGACGAAGCTGTTTCTGCCTTAGACGTTTCGATCCAATCGCAGATCTTGAATTTGCTGATTCAGCTTCAGGAAGAGTTTGAATTAACCTATATATTTATTTCGCATGATCTGAATGTGGTCAAGCACATCAGTGACCGGGTCGGGGTCATGTATCTAGGACAATTAATGGAGCTGGCTGACACAAGCAACCTTTATGAAAATCCGCTTCATCCTTATACAAAAGCATTATTATCTGCGATACCATCACTGGATCCTTCAGAAAAGAAGGAAAGAATTATTTTGCAGGGGGATGTACCTGATCCATCCGATCCGCCATCTGGCTGTCCATTCCGCTTAAGATGTTCGTACGCGTTTAATCGGTGTGCAAGTGAAAAACCATCATTTCAAGAAATAGAAAGGAATCATTGGGTGGCTTGCCATTTATATGATGAAAAAGAGAGGGAAATGCCCTAATCCAAATCCGGAATAGGGCATTTATTTTAAATATTTGATAAAACTGCTTTCCTTAATAACCGGGAAGCTGCTTCTGGATCGGCTGCTTGGCTAATTGCCGTAATAACCGAAACACCATCAGCACCTGCTTTTACAATCGGACCTGCATTCTCTGCTGTAATCCCGCCAATTCCTACTAGGGGGATGTCGAAACCTGTCTGTCTTAATTCTTTTATAAAACTTAACCCTTGAGCTTCTTTGGCGTCTTCCTTCGTAGTCGTAGGATAGATTGGACCAATCCCAAGGTAATCGGCTCCTGCAGCAATCGCCTTTTCAGCCTCGCTTAAGTTATGTGCAGAAACTCCAAGAATTTTGTTTCCTATCTTTTTCCGAACCACATCAGCTGGTTCATCCTCCTGGCCAATATGAATACCATCCGCATCAATTTCAAGGGCTAAATCGATATCATCATTGACGATAAAAGGAACATAAATGGATTGACAAATCGATTGCAGCTTTTTCGCAAAGTTGAGTTTCTCTTCACCCTGAAGACAGCCTTTTCCTTTTTCACGGAACTGGAAAAGGGTAATGCCTCCTTTAATCGCAGCCTCTAACACGACTTCAGGAGCCTGCAGGCAATTAGGACTGCCCAATATAAAATACACTCTTAACAGTTCTCTTAATGGATCCTGCTTAATTCTGTCCATACATGAGCTCTTCCTTTTTCCGATTATTAAAGGCCCAGTGGTTGGTCGGCCCGTGACCGCTGCCGAGCTTGAGGTCATCCTCGATCGCAGCCTGAATAAATAACTTCGCCCGTTTTACTGCTTCTGCAACACTCATGGCGTCAGCAAGACCTGCAGTAATCGCTGCTGAAAAAGTGCAGCCAGTTCCATGTGTATTATTCGTTGCAAGCCTTTGGCTCTTCAGTTCATAAAAATCTTTTCCGTCAAATAAAAGATCTGTCGCGAAAGCTTCGTCATCTTCATGACCGCCTTTTAAAATCACATGTCTCGCTCCTAAGCTGTGCAGCTTTTGCACCGCCTCTTTTTTATCCTGTAAGTTTGTAATCGTAAAACCAGTCAAAACCTCAGCTTCCGGAATATTCGGAGTGATCACCATTGCTAAAGGGAGGAGAAATTCTTTCATGGCAGCAATCGCATCTTTTTGCAGCAGGCTGGCTCCTCCTTTTGCGATCATAACTGGATCAATCACGATATGTTTCCACCTATTTCGCACAATCTCAGCCGCTACAATTTCGATAATTTCCGCATCAAAGAGCATCCCCGTTTTTACAGCATCGGGATTTAGGTCTTCTGCAATTGACTGAATTTGTTTTTGAACAGCCTCAGGCTTAATGGGATAAACACCCTGAACCCCTAACGTATTTTGCGCAGTCACTGCAGTCAAAGCGGACATACCAAATACGCCAAGTTCCTGAAATGTTTTTAAATCTGCCTGAATGCCAGCACCGCCGCCGCTATCAGAGCCGGCAATCGTTAAAGCTTTTTTCACGCCCATCGGAATGCCTCCTTATTAAATCATTTTTTCAAATGAAGCATACTTCTCTATATCTTGAGTACCAACTTTGTGCAGAGCATTTAAAAATTCACTCTGAAACAATCCTGGCCCTTTGTCGCTCGCTGCTTCAGCTGCTATTTCCGCTGCAACACCGTACACAACTAAAGCAGCTACCGCCGCTTTTATAGGATCCTTTTCAAGAGCTGAAAACGCGCCTATTACTGAAGTTAATAAACACCCTGCCCCGGTCACCTTTGTTAAATAGGGATGACCGTTGTTCATGATATAAGTTGTTTGACCATCTGTAATCACGTCTTGTTTGCCAGTTATCACGATAGTGGTATTAAGTTTCTTCGCCACTTTAATACCCATCTCAATCGGATTGCCTTGTGCTTCGCCTGTATCGACCCCTTTAATTTGCCATGAAAGGTCTCCGGCATTTGCAATTTCAGCCGCATTTCCTCTCACAATAGAAATGTCGAGATCATTTAATAGTCTTTTAGCTGTTTCGGTCCGATAAGGGGTTGCCCCGGCACCAACTGGGTCAAAAATGACTGGAACTCCGTGTTCATTAGCCGAGCGGCCGGCAATCAGCATGCTTTCGACTTCCTCGGCAGTCAAGGTACCGATGTTTAGCACCAAGGCACCGGCTATTTTTGCCATATCCGAGACTTCCTCACGGGCATATGCCATAACAGGGGAGGCACCAATAGAAAGAAGCCCATTAGCGGTAAAATTAGTGACGACCACATTTGTAATATTGTGGACGAGCGGATTGGTTTCCCTTAGTTTATCTAATAAACTGCTAATCTCGTGAACATTCATTTTAATTCCTCCTCATGTTTTATTTCATGACTAGACCGCCATCAACAATCAGATTCTGTCCAGTAACGGCTCTAGCCCAAGGGGATGCAAAGAATACAACAGCATCCGCAACTTCAGCCGGGTCGGTGACCTTTCTTAGTGGAGTTGTATTCTCGATTAATTGGAACACTTCCTCAGAGGTTGCGGAACTTGCATCCGTAACTTTTAATAGCCCGCCTGAAACCATGTTGACTGTAATTCCATATTGGCCTAATTCATTTGCCATATTTCTTGTGAAACCAACAAGGGCGGCTTTGCTAGTTGTATAATCGTGATAGGCAACCACTGGATTTTGAAATAAATTGGTCCCGATCGAGATAATCCGGCCATAACCTATTTCTTTCATATCATTTATTCCCGCCTGAACGGTATTCAGAGCACCGCGAATCGCACCTTCTAACTGGGCGTGATAGTCTTCCCATTCAATGAAAAAGGCATCTTTCTTGGCAACTGGATCAAATTTAAAATTCACGAGTGCATTATTCACAATGGTTGTAATCGGGGAGCCAAAGTGTTTTTTAGCTTTAGCAAACATCTCCCGAACTTGGATTGGATTACGGACATCAGCACGAATTGCAATCGCTCGTTCTCCAATCTGATTTTGTAATTCATAAGCATTTTCTTCACTATGAAAATAGTTAATCACAACTCTTGCACCTTCCCGCGCAAATGCCTTGACCGTCTCGAGCCCTAAGCCCCTGCTTCCTCCGGTGATTAGGACAACCTGTTCTTGAAGTTTCATATAAATCCTCCTGGTTTATGATATCAACTGAGCTTCGGATTAGGGGTATCCGATAAAAAGAAACAACAAAAAAACCAGATCTATGTTCGGACCTGGTTAAAAGTGCAAGTATGCAATAGTAGTAATAAAAAATAATACTCTCACAAACACTACTTTCCTACGCTGGTATAACCCAGATCAGGTCCGAAGGGTAAAAAACAGATCGGTTTTCTTCTCAGCCCGCGCATCAGGCACCCCTAGTAGTAAGCTATTCAGTTGGTTACTTTCATTTTAGCGGGAAAAGGCGTGCCTGTCACCACCCGAATTTTCTTGTTTCGCCAAAATGTTCACGGATATCTCTTACATTTCGGCACTATTTTTACTTGCATCCACCGTTTCCTGCTGGTTTTGGACAATCGAACTTCCTTTTTTTAAAAAGTAAAACGCTGCGAAAAAACTTAAGGCTGCACCATAAAATAGGGCAGGGTGGCTAAAAAGGTCCATCAGAAGACCTAACAGTCCTGGTGCAATAATCGCAGAAGCCATCGAGAACAAATAATACAACCCTGTAAAAAATCCAATTTTATTTCGGCCGCCTAAATCAGCGACTAATGGATAGGCTTGAACATTGATTAAGGCCCAAGCAATCCCGCCTATTAATAAAACGATTTGTAACAGCAGCATTTGGTTTATTCCAGGTATCGATACTGCAACTTACTGAAGCAAAGGAATAGTAATGAAAATAAGCGGGAGTGCAACCAATCCAATAAGCATGACTGGTACTTTACCCCATTTACTTCCAAAGAGACCTGCTGGAATCGCAAAGAGGACGAAGGATAAGCTGAAAAAACCGAGCGTCAAGCCAGCTGTACTTTCATCCATTTTTACATGTTCCACCGCATAGATGGTGAATTGAGACTCAATTCCGGTGTAGCCAATAAAATATAGAAAAATAGCTGAAAGAATATAAAAATGTCCCCTGAACTCGGGTTTCCTTAAAGTCTTTAATCCCTCAATTAATGAATGGGCCGCCTGGCTTTCATCTAATGAATCACTCGTCTTTCCGGCATAAGCCGGCTTTCTGTCCACCGTAAAGAAAAGCAGGAAAAAGGCAAAGAAAAGGAGAAGTCCCGCCAAGTTAAATGGATAAGTACGGTCTATTCCGTATAAGATGGATAATCCAAATAAAGCCACAATCGCTCCGACCCCACCCATGAAATTGATAATTCCATTTGCTGTGGACCGCTTTTCAGAAGGGGTGTGATCCGGCATTAACGCAATTACTGGAGCCCTGTAGATCGTCATCGAAAGCAAGAAGAAAATATCGACGAGAATAAGGATCCAGAATGTGATTGTCGAAACGTATGGAATCAAAATAAACGTTAAAGCAGCTAGCGGCATGCCCACAACTAGGAACGGGAGTCTATTTCCGATCTTCGTGTCCATTCGGTCAGACCAGGCTCCAATAAAAGGGATTAACAGAACAGCCAGCAAATTATCTAGACCCATAATACTGCCGCGGATTGCCTTACTTTCGATATAATTACCTAGAATCAAAGGCATATACGCATTATAAAAGGTCCAAATCAATGTTAAAGCAAAAAAGCCACTCCCAATCACAAAAATTTTCGAGTAAGAAAAAGGTCGATTTGGTTTCATACAACACCTCGATTATTAAAGTACATGGTATATATTCGGTTAGATCCAAGTGTTTTCCTCTTTTGTATACCGTTTCAGAAATGGTGACTTATTAAGAATATTTTGTTCTTAGTCAAATAATAGACTTTAGGGATCAGTTCTTATATGGGGGTGGGGGGGCATTCAAGAATCAGTTAAAGGCGGGATTGATCTATACGAAATTGGAACTTTTTTTGAGCTAACGTAACATCTGTTTTCGATGGAAAAAGAGCACAAAGTACAATATAACACCATTTAAAAACTATTCTTTTTTATTCTGATACGAACATATGCAACTAGTAATATAAGCAGTGGTAATAAACCCCCTACCATATAACTAGTGATTAACAGCACTTTCACATCCCATTGTTGCTGTTCAACAACATTCGGAAACATCATAGAAGTAAATGCAGTTAGGATCATCCCCATCGGTAAAACGATAGGACGATAATTTTTTAGATTCAAAACCTGTCCAAGTCCTGCACAACATGCATAAAAGTAAATAATCAGCTTAAAATATACGGCTATGAACCACATGGTCGCTACTATTACTTCTATTCGTTTAATAAAGTCACCTACATTAATTTTTTGGGCTAATACATAGCTTGGGTAAGGAAATCTTGCAGTGGCATCTGCTCCTAAAACCAGGATGGCTAAGATTGTTACAATAAAAATGATAATTCCCCCTATAATTTGACCTGCATAAAATGATTTTTGCCCTCCCTTGAGCTTATTGACACTTGCCGGGAAAATCATCAGTAAATAGATGGCGTTTATTGAGGAAACAAATACTAAAATAAGGGTAGGATAAAGCAAGGGCTTTATACCATTTTCCAAAACAGGCTGTAAATTCTCAAACTTGCTGTGAGGTATAACAAATAACAGCAACAAAAATAGGAAGATAAAGATTACCCAAAATATTTCTGCTGCACGTGAAAATGTTTCTAAACCGATGCGGACAGCCATTACCAAAAGGATAGTTGTCATGATATGAAGTACTTCTATAGGTGTTTCGGGCAAGAGATTTACCCGAAAGAAAGTGCCTGAATAGAAAAGAAGTTCTGCTGAAGCAATAAATGCGAACCAAACCATAATGATTGATAATATTTTTCCAGGCCACTTGCCAAAGAGTTTTTCATTGATTTGGGCAATGTTCATATCTGGGAATAGCTGAGCAATTTTATTAAACATCCATATCACAATTAACCCTATGCCGATACTAAGTATCACTACTAACCAAGCATCCTGCTTTGCATATTTTGTTATAACTGATGGAAATACAAGTATACTTGTTCCAATCGTAAAAAAAGTTACTAATACCCTAAATTGGCGTACAGATATTTTTTCATTTTCAAGCATTGGCACTTTCCCTCACTGATTATGTTAAAATTTCATACAAAAAGTCACTTAAAGGCTGGAAGATCATATACATCCCTCTTATAGGGTTAGGAAGGGTTATCTGAAAACTATGGGCAATCGATAATCCAACTCCAATCAATAGAAGAACAGAGAATACCCATAGTTCTTTCTTTAACCTTTTTCTTTTTAGATGGGGGACATCGATTGCAATGATAATCAAAGCAGCAGCTACTACCACCATGGATGTCATGTAAAAACTCCTCTTTTAACAAGCTGGTTTCAATTATTTCCTTTGTCTGGTTTAGGCATATCTGTATCCTCTCGTTCTATATTACGTTGACTAATAAAACGCGGACGAGATACTTGAGCCCATCGCGGAAATTGAAATACGGCATCTTTTTGATCTTCTTTAATATAAGGAGCAAATGGTGACAAATAAGGGACTCCAAACGATCTCAAATTGCATAAATGAAGGATGACTGCAAAAAATCCAAACGTTATTCCAAAAAAACCAAATGAAGCTGCTAAACCCATGAATGGGAAACGAAGCATTCTAATGGATATGGATAAATTATAAGAACTAACAATAAAACTTGATATCGCTGTAATCGAAACAACAATAACCATCGCAGCTGAAACGATTCCTGCCTCTACTGCTGCGGTTCCAATGACTAAAGTTCCAACAATCGATACTGCCTGACCAATAGCTCTTGGCAATCTCAATCCTGATTCACGCAAGATCTCAAAAGTAACCTCCATCATAAGAGCTTCAACAAATGCCGGAAACGGAACCCCTTCACGTTGTGCTGCCAGACTTATTAATAATGGTGTTGGCAGCATTTCTTGATGAAAAGTCGTAATCGCAATATATACGGATGGTCCTAACATCGCGATCAATAAACCGATTAATCTAAGAATCCGTAAAAGTGTCGTAATATCAGAGCGATTATAATAATCATCTGGAGCATGAAGAAATTGAATGAATACGGCCGGGACTATTAATACGAACGGAGTTCCATCGACAAGTATGGCAATCCTTCCTTCTAAAAGATTTCCAGCAATCACATCAGGACGTTCAGAACTATAAATGGTAGGAAAAGGGGTATATGTCTCATCTTGGATAAGTTCTTCAATATATAAGGTATCCAAAATACTGTCAATGTTAATCGTATCTAAGCGTCTCCTGATTTCTTCTATTACTTTGTTATTAGCAATTCCTTTAATATACATTAAAGACACGGTAGTCTTTGTTTGTTTTCCCATTTTTCTTGATTCTAGCCAAAGATTAGGATTATTTATTTTTCGGCGAATTAACGCGGTATTGACGCGAATATTTTCTGTTAAGGCCTCCCTTGGTCCCCTTATGGAATTTTCGGAAGATGGTTCCGTAACATTCCGTTCTTTTCCACCTTTCATGCTAATAGCTAATCCGACGGAATATCCATTGATCAAAAGAATGACATTTCCTGAAAAAAGGGATTCGTATAGTGAATTATAATTAGAAATATCTTTGATTTCTGCAACTGTCAGGGTTGTTTCTTTTATGTTTAAAACAAGTTCTTCCATACTTATCGTGTTTAAATCTGCCTGTGGAAAATCTTTCATCAATGATTCTAAGATGAATTCCTGGTTCGAAATAGTATCGACAAGCCCATCGGTAAAAATAATGCTTGCTTTTATTGATTTTTCTCTTCCGATCCGGAATTCACGTATGATTATATCTTCACTGTACCCAAGAGTTTCTTTAATTTTTTGAAGGTTTTCAGCTAAATTAGTATATAATTGATCATGGTTTATTTGATTTTGTGAATTATTTGCCTGTTTATGCTGTTTTTGTTTTCCCCGATGTTTTCTTGGTGATTTCTTGAAAAAATCCACAGATGATCCCCGCTTTTTTTTCATATTTTTTTCCAAAATCATCCCTTCTATACTGTTGAAAATAAACATTTTTTAAAATTATTCAGTTTTTGACAAACTTCTCTTTATATGAGAATACTTTGCAATTTATTCGTTTAGGCTAACCATATACACTCATATGAACTAGAGGAGTCAGCGGATGAATCGTAAAATCCTTACTATTTTCATTTGTCTTTCATTGTTTATGATGGTTACAGGATGTTGGAATCGAAGAGAATTAAATGATCTGGCTATTGCTGTTGCATTGGGTATTGACAAAGTGGATGAGCAATATCTGTTAACTGTACAAATTGTAAATCCAGGTGAGATTGCAGCCAGGCAAGGGGGTGGGAGGAGCACTCCTGTTGTCGTTTTTCAAGAAAAAGGGGAGACATTATTTGAATCTTTGAGAAAAATAACGACTAATTCTCCAAGAAAAGTATACCTGGCTCATCTTAGAATGTTAGTATTTGGTGAAGAATTTGCAAAAGAAGGGATTAGGAATACAATGGATTTTATTTCAAGAGATCATGAAATAAGACCAGACTTTTATTTTGCGGTAGCAAAGGATTCAAGAGCAGAAGACATATTAAAAGTATTAACATCATTAGAGGATATTCCAGCCAATAAATTATTAAGTGCTCTTGAAACTTCCGAGAAAGTGTGGGCTCCTACTATGTCCGTTACATTTGATACACTGAATTCCAAGCTGAGTAGTCAAGGAGCTAACCCCATCATAACTGGTGTTATGAAAACAGGCGATAGCCAAACTGGCGGAAAAAATCAAAATATAGAGAATATTGATCCCCCTGTAAGACTTAAATATGATGGAATGGGGGTTTTTAAGGGTGAAAAATTAATTGGGTGGTTAAGTGAAGATGACAGTAAAGGATTGAATTTTGCACTTGGAGAGGTGAAAAATACAATAGTAGCGACCTCATGTCCCCAAGAAGAAGGAAAAGTAGCATTAGAGGTCGTTCGCACAAATGCAGAATTAAATACAACAGTAAAAAACGGAGAACCGACAGGAACTATAAAGTTGTTTATAGATGCCAATGTAGCTGATGTAGAATGTTCAGGTTTAGATTTAACTCAAGTAAGCACCATTGATGATCTTGAAAAAAGAACTGGAGAAAAAATCAAGGACCAAATAAATTCTTCAATAGAAGCTGCTCAAAAAAAATATAAATCAGACATTTTCAGTTTCGGTGAAGCTTTACATCGTTCTGAACCTGAATATTGGAACGAGATAAAATCAGAGTGGGATCAAAGGTTTTCGGATATGTCAGTCACTGTAGATGTTAAAGTGAGAATTCATCATACCGGTACAATTGGTAATTACGACATTCAAGAGGAGGGGAAACCGGGGTAACAGGAAAAGACTACTAGTTAACTGAATGAAAGATTTGATAGAATAGACCAGAACAGAGAGGATGTAATGAGTCAGAGGGGGAAAAGCAGTGCAATTAGAAAAGTTTATTGATCGCAGGAAAAGTCATTCCGTAAAGTGGTATTTAAACAATGATGAAATCATCCCGCTTTGCATTGCAGATATGGATTTTCAGGTTTCCGAAGAGATTCGGTCGGCAATTTCCCAAAAAGCGCTACATGGGATATACGGCTACAGCACTTTTTGTGAGAGATATTTTGACGCCATCATCCATTGGTGGGAGACACAGCATCAATGGGAGTTAAAAAGGGAGTGGATTCAATTTAGCCCAGGAATTATTCCAGGGATGAATTTGCTTTTAAAAGTATTAACTAAGCCTGGAGATCACGTTATCATACAGGAGCCTGTATACTACCCTTTCTACCAGACTATTAAAACACAAGGCTGCCTGATTCAAGAGAATTCACTGATCTATCAAAATGGCCGCTATGAAATCGACTTTGTTGACTTTGAAAAGAAAGCTGCTCACCCGCGTGCAAAAGTATTTATTCTTTGCAACCCTCATAATCCAGTAGGGAGAGTGTGGTCTGAAGCAGAATTAAAGCAGTTAGGCGAAATTTGTGTCAGGCATAATATTATCGTTATTTCCGATGAAATGCATTGTGATTTAACGTTTAAAGGTTTTCGGCATACTCCGTATGCGACTGTTGCCCCGTCACATCTTATGAATACCATAACCTGTGTCGCTCCAAGTAAAACCTTTAATATTGCCGGAATGCAAAGTTCCATTATCATCATTCCTAATGATGAGGTTCGTGAAAAATACCAAGAAATATTAGAAGGTTATGGCCTTATGAGACCGAATGCGTTTGCGATTGAAGGAACGATTGCTGCCTATTATCATGGGTTACCATGGCTCATACAGGTCAAACAATATTTAGAGGAAAATGTAAACTTTGTAACGAGCTATCTTGAGGAGAATATTCCTGAAATTAAACCTGTAAAGCCAGAAGCCACCCATTTAATTTGGTTAGATTGCCGGGATTTGCCGATTGAACCACAGAAACTTCATTCATTCTTTTTTGAAAATGCGGGTATTCGTTTAGATGAAGGGCGAAAGTTTGGTCCTGGCGGGGAAGGGTTTGAAAGAATGAATATTGCTTGCCCGCGTGAGATTTTAGAGTCAGCACTGGGCAGAATTGAAAAAGCGGTTAAAAACATACAAAAGTAGATCGGTTGCATTGTGATGCAGTTTCTTGGCAGCCTTTTAATCGTATTAAGAGCAGATTTTAAGAAAGGAGTGATTACATGTCCATAGACATTGAGACATTTCCTGTATTAGAAACTGACAGACTAGTATTAAGAAAAGTTATCAAAGAAGATGCACATAGCATTTTTAAGTATCTCTCTGATGAAGAGGTAATGAGGTATTATGGATTAGAACCTTTTCAAACAGTCGACGATGCCTTAAGTGAGATTTCATGGTATGAAACGATACAAAACAGTAAAACTGGCATTAGATGGGGAATTACTTTAAAAGGTGAAGGAGAGGTTATTGGAAGCTGCGGTTTCCATAACACTGTTTCTCAGCATTATCGTGCTGAAATTGGGTTTGAGTTAAGTAAAGAGTATTGGGGAAAAGGAATAGCTAGTGAAGCCATTAAAGCTATGATAAGTTTTGGATTTGAGCAAATAAATTTAAATAGGATCGAAGCGTTAATTGAACAGCAAAATTTCCCCTCACAAAAGCTTGTAGAAAAACAGGGCTTTATCAGGGAAGGATTATTGAGAAGTTATGAGTTTACTCGCGGTAAATTTGATGACTTATATATGTATTCATTGTTAAAAAAAGACTTTATTATTTTTTAATAAAAGTTCATACATTTATTGGAAAGATGGAATAAATATATTGCCATATTTTGAAATGGCGCGCCTGTCACCACCCGAATGTTCTTGTTTCACAGGCATAGAAGTATTTTAGTTAGATGATTGAATCGAAAAAAGTTGTGATTGATAATGTTCAGCGTAAGTCATAGTCCAAAGGAGACAAGCAGCATATATATAAGGTAAGGGGAGAGCGATTTCGGCAGGGTTTTATTAGCAGGCTGAAAGGAGATCGCTCTCTAATAGACGAAGGGTGGTGGTGCGTTTGATCAATTGGAAAGTGCGGTTTAAGAATCCTACTTTTATTTTTACAGTTTTTATCCCTGGTCTTATTTTTCTTACTCAAATGATATTGTCTTTCATCAATACTTTTATATATCCAATTGGTTTCACCATTTCAGATGATGCTGTCAATGGATTATTAGGAATAGTTAACTTCATTGCATTTACGTTCTTCGGTATAGGAGGAGTCATCGATCCGACAACGAAGGGTATAAGAGATAGCATAAGAGCAAGAAAATATACGAGACCGATGTAAACTGCTTATTAAAAGAGAAAGGAATTACCTCAAGACCCGTTTCTTCTGTGAGTTATCAGGAGAACGGGTCCAATTCTGTCCAATGGAATCCAACTTCCTTTAGGAAAATAAAAAACCGCTCAAATCTAAAATCCAAGCGGCTGAAATTGAAAATTAATTCTATTTAGTAGTAACAACTAAAATAAGGGACAGAGGTTTACCGTCAATCGGGTCAAACGGCTCTTGGCAATCCGCAAGTTGAAGTCCTGCTTCATGAAGGTCTCGAACCCACGATGCCAACGTTCGGAAATACCAAGGCATACTTGCCTGATAGCCTTCACCCATACCATCGAAATTTTCGATTCTCCAGCCATTCTCGTAACGGTCCATCTCGTTATGGATGACAGAAATAGGGTGGAGGGTTTGAATAATGATTTTGCCAGATTTCTTTAATACAAGTTTGCTAGCTTCAAGGACAGACTGAATCTGTTCTGATAAAAGCGAAAAATTAAATACAACCACATCAAAATTGCTTCCTACCTTAGTCGGATCATCTGAAAATTGGCCGTAGTTCAGCCAAAAAAATTCTCCGCTGCCCAGTTTCCTGGCCGCA
Organism: Bacillus oleivorans; assembly: GCF_900207585.1. Lineage (GTDB taxonomy): Bacteria > Bacillota > Bacilli > Bacillales > JC228 > Bacillus_BF > Bacillus_BF oleivorans. The sequence continues at coordinate 114,389 of NZ_OAOP01000012.1, forward strand.
TCAATTAAAGGTTCACTGCCATCAATCCCGACGACTCGAATATCTTTTCTTGCAAGTTCTCTTGCAAGCCAGCCTTCGCCGCAGCCTATGTCTAAGACAGCTTGCGGGTCTTGCGCTAGGATAGCCTGAATAATCGCTGGATTCGTAACTGTTTTCCTGCTCTTAATTTTTTCCTCTCTAATCGATTCAGTCCAAGCCTTGCTATTAACCTCCCAGCTTTCTTCAAGCTGCTCCTCATAATGATTCACTATTTTTCCCCCTAACATATAGATGTTTTTAAATGATATACCATTGATTTCCAGATTCCAGAATGGTATGATATAAATATTCTATAAGAATTGGAGGGTTTCCTTTGGTGTATTGCAGATTGCGATTCCAAGGTTTGAACAGATAATTGAATCGTTCAAAGTCTCTGCCGTCTGTGCAGAGTAAATGGGATTGGTCTGCCTATCTTTAGGAAGCCTTTTATTTTACGGTATGTAAGAAAAGGGGGGACGAATTCGGCCCCTCTTTTTGCTGTCTTCAAATAAGTGAAACTACGCTTTTCCCCGTCCAAAAAGGGGAGAAGTCTATCCATTTTTTGAGCAACGGGCCAAAGTGTCTGGACCCCTTCCATTGACGTATGTACAGGCGGGATCAGTCTGTGTTTTTTTATATTTATGAAATGGAGGAAAACATGTATGCCAGAAAAACACAAAGCGCTCCTTGTCGGTGTGAATTTAAATAGTCAGGATCACTTCGATTATTCGATGAAGGAATTAGAAAACTTGGCCGAAGCCTGTGACTTAGAAGTAGTGGGAAAAGTCACTCAAAATCTCAGCAAAATTCATAAAGCCCATTACCTTGGGTCTGGTAAGCTGAAGGAAACCAGTGAGCTTTTTAATGAAACAGGAGCTAATATAATCATATTTAACGACGAATTATCTCCCACTCAGACCCGAAACCTTGAAGAAATATTTAATTGCGAAGTCATCGACCGAACGATGTTAATATTAGCTATTTTCGAAAGAAGGGCCAAGACAAGAGAAGCTATGCTCCAGGTTGAAGCAGCCCATTTAAAATACATGCTGCCGCGGATTGCCGGTCAAGGTGAGTCATTAGGACGCCAAGGCGGGGGAGCGGGTTTAAAAAATCGAGGCTCGGGGGAAACCAAATTAGAACTCGACCGCAGAAAAATCGAAGAGAAAATTTCTTTTTTAAACAAAGAACTTGACGTACTTGTCAGTCAGCGTAAAGTTCAAAGGAATCTGCGGAAAAAGAGCGGGGTACCGCTTGTGTCTCTAGTTGGATATACAAACGCCGGAAAATCAACGATTATGAATGCATTGGTGAGGAAAAATAGTGCTTCGGATAACAAACAAGTTTTCGAAAGAGATATGCTGTTTGCCACCCTCGACACGTCTGTCCGGAAAATGAAGCTGCCGAAAAACCAATCGTTTCTGTTAGCAGATACGGTCGGATTCGTGGATAAATTGCCGCATCATCTAGTCAAAGCATTTCGCTCGACACTAGAGGAAGCAGCATCTGCTGACCTCCTAATCCATGTCGTTGACTATTCGAGTCCGTACTATCAGGAACAAATCAATGTCACAAATAAAACTTTAAAAGAAATGGGAATCGACCATATTCCGATGATATATGCTTTTAATAAGTCCGATTTAACCGATGTAGAGTTTCCGCTGAAAGAGGGGAATCGGCTGTATCTTTCAGCAAAAGAGGGAACAGGAATTGATGAACTCGTCGACATGATTAGCGAGCAAACGACAAAGGACCATATCCATTGTGAGATGCTGATTCCCTTTGATCAGGGGGGACTGATTTCTTATCTCAATGAATATGCTAGTATTCTTGCGATTAGTTACGAGAATGAAGGAACAAAATTAAGCCTAAAGTGCAGGAAAAGTGATTTTGAGAAGTATCAGCAGTATGTGATTTGATGTGGACCTATCTCTCTGTCAAGAGCAGGGGGATAGGTTTTTTCATTTCTTTGGTCTAATCCATAATCTCCTTCTTATGGAATGAAAAGTTCGGCTTCCATTCTTGCTATTTCTTCAGCTAATACCCGACTTCCCCCTTGAGCTTCAATTAATGTACCGAACACTTGTATCCAATCCCCAAGCGTAGTGATTTCTTGTCCTTTCAGCTGGATATAATCATCACTTGTTATAACCTGCTGTGTAACACCGATACTTTCTAATAATTGGCCAATCGATTGAATCCAAACTCCATGTATGATTTGTCTTTCATTTGGATCAGATCTGATTTCCTCACTAATCGATGCAATTTTTGATAAGAGGATTGCCTCCATGAACTGACCAATAAATTGAATCCAGACTGCAATCGAAACTTGTTTTTCAAGCTGTAATATCAAATCCTCATTGTCAGAGGTGTTATTTTTTTTGGTTTCCTTCGAATTTTCTACTTGAGATGTCATGTTTTTCACCCCATTTCATTACATACTTATGCAAGTTAATGGGTGAATGCCATTGATAAACTTATAGACTTCGCCTAGCTGTCGATTTAATTTTTCCTAATTTGATAAATCATTGCAGGGATTACCAAATACAATGCATAAGCAAAGGACATCCATGAGGTAAAAGCAATCACCTGAGAGTCATTCAATTTTGGAAAGATAAGAGAGTGATTTGATAATGAAATAGTATCTAACGTTAAACCAATAATCGTTCCGATCAAACCAAACTTTAAAGCTGCGTTTTCTGTTTTATCGAAAAGCAAGTATATATAGGTCACACCCCATAATAAAACGCCAGTGCCAACAATCAATAGGCAAAGACTATAGAAAAAATGATTTGTACCAGGACTAAAGAGGACGTTTTCACCAAAAATCACAAAAAATAAGGTAGCGAAAGCCCAGACTAACACACCCCAAATCCCCGTAAAGAAATAATTTTTCATTATTCTTTTCCCCCTATAAGTAATTGGTTAAGTCCTTTAAATAACTGTTCAAACTCTGTAAATATCTTTTCAGCAGGAAAATCATTTTGCAGGAGAGCTTGAATTGCAATTCCATCCACCATTGCATTCAATAACACACCCCAAGTCTCTATGGAAACACCTTCTATTGGGGATTTGGGCCACACCTTAGATAAATTTTCAAATAAAGCTCTATTTTCATTGAAAAGAATAGCTCCAAGCTGCTCTCTGATTTTTTCATTCGTAAAACTAGAAGTAACTAAAGTAAAGAACAATTTATGAAAAAATGAGTCATGAGAACAGCGTTGCTTAGCTGATTCAAATGCTTGCTTTATGATCGATTCATTACTGCTTTGTGAAATTTCATACCATGAGCTTTGACAAACATCATCAACAATATCTAAGAGCAGCTGCTCCTTGGTTTTAAAATGGTAATAGACGGTTCCTTGTGTAACTCCAGCCATTTCAGCAACAGCTCTTAAAGTAAATTTTTCTATACCCTTATCCACCAAACACTCCTTTGCACTTTTGATTAAATCCGATTTACTTATAACATTTGGTTTAGCCATTTTAATTACTCCACCTTCTTAGTTATTCAACTAACTAACTATAAGATATATTTTACCATTTTGGTTTTTGTGTGACAATGTATTTTTTAAACTGCTATTCAAAATAGCATATAGCATTTAAGTGAGGTGCTGTTTCAGTGAATTGTGTTACGTTCCGACATCCGGGGAATTAAGTATTTGTTCTGCAAAATGCGTTTTATATGGTCAATACTACTAAGGATTTCCGCGGCAGCATGATTTCCGTGAATATCTTAGAGGGCAGCGACTTTCATAACCAAACTTCCTTCTAATAGTTAATTAGTCTTGCTCTCTTCCTGTAATCGTTTTATCTCTTTTTCTAAATAATCCAACCGCCGGTGGATTCTATAAAATAGCGGAAGGTAAGCGATAATAACAATAATGACCCATCCCATATGGGTGACACCTCCTTAAATGATTAGAAACTGTTTTTAAACTCTAGCAACCTTTAATAAGCGGTACATAATAAGTGCAAATGCTAGAGTTAGCCACAATGCAGGCAATGTAGTATTTAGCGGACACTGGTTCCGTTATTAATGAAAAAAGCACGTTTTTTTGTAATTTGCGGACATAGGTTCCGTTATTGACGCTAAATGACGACAATTTCTTGTCAAAATGCCTAAATAACGGATCTCTTGTCCGCAAGCTCCGCGGATCCCCCTTATTTTATTGAAATAACGGATTCTATGTCCGTTACGAGACAGATATAAGATCGTAGAAGTCAATTTAAGCTCTTGTGAGACAAAAAAGCAACGCAATTCGATTAAAAAAGCATATTTTTAAAAGTAAAACACCTTCATTAATGATTTTACCATAAAAATCCAGATCAAATAAAACAAGTTTCCCACATCCCCCAAAAGGAATTCCCCGTCAAATGTCTAAAGCAATAAAAAAATGAGCTGCCTCAGCAACTCATTTTCCTGCATCCCTCGGGGTTAATTGAATCGATAATGAAGGGCATTTTATTATTTTGCTCCATCAATGGTTGATTTGAATACTTGTATTAAGATTGTTATTCATCAGACTAGCTTCAAATAAATCTATAATTTCTAGAAATCTTTCTGCTTCTCTAAATGTATGGTCGGCTAGGAGGGGATGAATATTACTCTTAATACGACATGCTTCAATTAACTCTCTTGCTGTTTTCTTAAAATCTCTTAAGGAAGCTACCGACACCTTATTTTGATTTAAGAATTGACTTAGTAATGGTCCGGTTTCTGATTGTGGTCGCATAGAATCCAAATCAACTGCCTGGAATAGCAATTGGTCAAAATCATGACTAAACTCTCTAGCCTGTTCAACTAACTTTCTTTCCGAAGGATCTAAAAGATGGCCGATAAATTTAGCATGATCTGCCATGATTCTTAGAAAGAAAACATTTTCTTCAATAATAGCTTCTGGTCGGGGAGCTAGCACCCCTTCATTGAGTTCCCTTAATCGATTAGCAAAGTAAGCCGCTTCTCTGCTAATATGGTCAACCAATAAAGGGAAATTATTTGTCCGAATTTCACAACGTAAAATTAATCCTAATACTTTTCTCTTGTAAGCCCATATAGCAGCAGCTGCCTGATAAACTTCGTAATTAAAAGCTTGTATTTGCCGTAAATCGGTGTTGATTGAAAACCTAGACAACCTTTCCTCAATTCTTTCAAAAATAGTGATAAACTGCTGTGCTTCATCGATCAACTGTTGCTGTTCAAATGTAAATCCTAAGCTTAAAAATAAAGCATGTTCTTTCATAATCCTAGACCAAAATTTTATTTCATCTAATGACCTTTCAACAATTGGATTGACTATTGTATCCACCTCCTTATTTTAAATTCCTTCCTATATATATCTATGTTTGTAATTATTTGTCCTAATTGCATTTCCGGCAGATTTCCTTGATCTTTTTATTTTTTCGTTCAGTTAAACAAAAAATGGTGGCTATATCTATAAAAAGGAATTCCCCGCCAAATGTCGAAAGCAATAAAAAAATGCTGTTAAGGGGAAATCTATGGAGATCCAGATAATTAAACAATCCTTCCAAAACTATTTACTTTCACTTCCGTATCGTGTAAAGCTGATGCTCGTCTTTTCGCTCCTTATTTTATTGACAGCTTCTATATTAGGGAGTATTACCTATTATCAATTTGCCAAGTCGAGCCAAAAACGGACCGAGGAGTATCAAATTCAGTTAGCTAATCAAATCAACCAAAATATTAACCGTTATTTAAGAGAAATGCAGATTATCTCTCTATCCCCACTATATGACCAGCAGATTTTAGATATTTTAATTAATCACCAAACCCCGAGTGAATCTACATCATTTCCGCCTGCCTCGGAAAGACTGCCGATGTGGCGGTTTATTTCGAGTTTGATCCATATGAGAAATGAAATTAAAGGCATCCATATTTTAGCGAATGACGGGACGATTTTTAGCAATTTAGATTCAAACACTGTTATGTTAAGGGTGTTTGAGCGAAACAACAAATGGATTAAGGAAATTGAGAGGGCAGACGGGGAGTGGGTGCTGCTTCCTCTGCACCAGCCTAATTACTATTTAAAAAAAGAGACCGCCGTTTTTTCAGTTGCCAGACTAATCCGCGATCCGTCCACCTATGACCCGCTTGGCATCATAAAAATTGATTTGAAACAGGAGCTGATAGAGGAGATTGTCGGGAATACCAACTCCAGCAGTCAGATTTTTATCGTCGATCAAAACAATCAGTTCATTTATCCAAACAAGGAAGAGAAAATTATTGAGTCCAGCTTCATATCTGAGCTCGAAGGGATTCAAGTAAAAAACTATACGAACATTCCGATTAACGGCAGGGACTACATGATGGTCTACAACGAATCCGACTACTCTGGGATGAAGACGGTGATGCTGACTCCGCGGTCGATCGTTTTTAGTGAAGTGAATCGTCTGCGAAGAATGATGGTTGCCGTTGTGGTTGTCGGGATTGTCATTTCTTTTTTACTGGGCTTTATCTTATCGAAGCCGTTGGTGCAATCGATTCACAAATTAAGAAAGGCGATGGATAAGGTGCAAAGGGGATACCTGTCGCAGCGGGTAGAAATTACGTCGAACGATGAGATCGGTCAGCTCGGAAAAGGCTTTAATCATATGATTAGTGAAATCGATCGGCTTGTATCTGAAGTTTATAAAACAAGTTTACGGGAAAAAGATGCGGAGATTCGGGCACTCCAAAGTCAGATGAACCCCCATTTCTTATATAACACGCTCGAATCCATTAATATGCTGGCGATTACAAAGGGCAATTTGGAAGTATCCGATATGGTAACATCCTTGGGTAAATTATTGAGGTATACGATTGATAACTCGGCGAAAATTGTAATGCTAAAAGAAGAGCTTTCCTTTATCCAATCCTATATTGCGATTCAAAGGGTGAGGATGGGAGACAAGCTCCAATACAGAGAGGAAATTGATCCTCAAGTAAATGATGTGTTACTTCCAAAGCTAGTGCTGCAGCCATTAGTTGAAAACGCAATTGTTCACGGCCTTTCAATCCAGGGAGGCTTAATATCGATTAAAGGGAAAAGTGAAAATGGTCTGCTAACCATTAAGGTAGAGGATAACGGCAAGGGGATTACACCAGAACGTTTAGCAGAGCTTAAAAGATTCATAGAAAGCCAGCAGCATACTGCATCTGACAAGCACAGCGGGATTGCCTTATCGAATGTTCATGAACGGATCCGGCTTTTATATGGAAATCAATTTGGAATCGAAATTGAGGGCGGAGAGGAAAGTGGATTTTCAGTCAAGCTGACTTTGCCGCTTGAAAGAAGGGGAGAGGGAAATAAAAGAGATTCTAGTCGTTGAAGATGAAGAGATTATCAGACAGGGGTTAAAGGTATTACTTGAAAAAGTGATCGGCGGGTTTACCGTAACAGAAGCGAAAAGCGGTGAAGAAGCTCTATCTATGTTTTACCAAAGTCTTCCCCATTTAGTGATTACCGATATCCGGATGGGCGGCATGGATGGGCTGACCTTTATATCAAAGGTAAGGCAGGTTTCGGCAGAAGTTCCGATTATCATTTTAAGCGGGCACAGTGATTTTGAATATGCGAGAACAGCGATGCGCTATGGGATTCAGCATTATCTGTTAAAACCGATTAACCGGGTCGAGCTATCAGAGACAATTACAAAGCTTTTTAAGGCAGAAACCAAGCAAGACACTTCCAGGCTATTTGATAAAATTCTACAGTATATCGATGACTATTTGAGTCATGAAATTTCCTTAAAAAACATTGCTGACCATGTCTTTCTAAACCCGCAATATGTGGGACAGCTGTTTAAATCAGAACTGAATCAGACTTTTACCGAATATATAACCGAACAGCGTCTAAAACGGGCGAAAAAATTGTTAAAAGAGACGAATTTAAAGGTTTATGAAGTGGCACAGCTATCGGGTTACAAAAGTCCTAAGCATTTTATGACTGTATTCAAGCATGAAGTGGGAATGACACCTGTACAATATCGGGAGTTTTCTTAATATTCCTACAATCTAAGATAAACGAACTATTTCTCTTTTTGAGAGGATATTTTTAGGCAGAAAGCTTCCTTACAATGAAGCATAAGGGGAGGGTTGACAAAGAATGAAAAAGCTCAGTTTACTTTTTTTATCGATTTTTTTGATAGCGTTTTCAGCAGCCTGCAGCAACAATGCAGGGACTGAATCTGAAGAGAATGGCAACAACAATGAAGAAGTAGAATTAACCTTTATGATGTGGGGAAGTGAAGCCCATCAGGAAGTGTACAATGAGTTAATTGCGAAATTCAATGAAACACATCCAAATATTAAAGTGAAAATCGAAAGTGTACCATTTCCAGACTATCAGCAAAAGATAACGGTACTCGCGGCCGGAAGAGAGCTGCCTGATATCGGATGGGTCGCTGAACGGATGGTACCTCAATTTATGGAGAACGGCTTAATGGAGGATGTGTCAACATTCGCAGACGATGCGGAATATAACATGGATGACTTTTTCCCATCAACACTCGATTTATTTGAAAAAGATGATCAGCTATTAGGTATTCCGTTCTCAACACCGCCGATGGTTATTTTTTATAACAAAGACTTGTTTGTAAATGCCGGTGAAAAAACACCAAATGAACATGTAGAAGCGGGAACTTGGGACTGGGAGCAGTTTGAAAAATCAGCAAAGGCGATTTCATCCGATGGGGTATACGGAGCAAACTTCTTCCGTGACTGGAATACATGGATTGCTTTATTGTCACACACGTGGGCCAATGGCGGAGATCTATTTAATGAAGATCAGACCGATTTTACATGGAATAGCCCTCAAGGTGCAGAAACGCTAAAAATGCTGCAACGGATGATGTTTGAGGACGGATCACATCCAAAAGCAGGAGAACAAGTCAGCTTTGAATCCGGCAAAATCGGAATGTTCTTCGATGTCTACAGCTATGTGTCAGCTGCCCGGAATGTGCAAGATTTTGAGTGGGACATTGCCCCGCTCCCTGAAGGACCTGAAGGCAGATTCCCTATGCTAGGTCAAGCGGGATACACTCTCTTTAAGGGCTCAGAGCATCCTGAAGAAGCGAGAGAGCTTCTTAAATTCTTTACAAGCCAAGAGGGAATCACGGCAACATCGACGTTCTTTGTTCCGCCGCGTGAAACTGTGCTGAGTTCCGATGACTTTGTCAATCAGCCAAATAACCCGCCAGTAGAAAGCATTCAAAGAGCCGTTATTGATGAAATGGATAATGCGAGACTGCAAGCAGGTCACATTGAATGGCAAAAAATCGACAACGCGATTCAATTTGGATTTGATGAGTTATTCGGAGAATTGAAGGAACCTGAAGAAATATTAGAGGGTATGAATGAAAAAATTGATCCGTTATTGAAATAAAAAAAGGTGCGGTTAACCTCTTAAAGGCTTAACCGCTTCCCTTTTACTTGGGGTGAATTCGTTTGACTGCATCTTTGCGATATTTTTTAGAAGAAAAGAAGATGACCCTAATCGTGAGTTTGCCTGAAAATCGGGCAGATCTTGCGCAGGCAGCCAGCCGAGCTGGAGCAGATGCGATTAAAATGCACGTCAATGTAAACCATCGTGCATCTGGAAATCGATTTGCAGTTGTTCAGACCTATACTGATACCTTTAAAAAAATTAGGGAAGAATTTTCTGGACCGCTTGGTATTGTTCCAGGTGGTGGGTTTGATGATATAGCCGCAACTGAAATGGAAAAGCTGATTGGTTTAGGCTTTAATTTTTATTCGGTTTACGCCCACCATAAGCCAAGCTGGATGCTGGGGTTACAGGAAATAGAAAAAACATTTGCAATTTCTAGTGATTATCAAATCGAACTGATTGGGAATGTAAAGCATTTTGGTATAACAGCCCTTGAAGCATCGATCATTCCTGGGGAAGAATACGGATCGCCGTTGACCTTTAAGGATGTGCTGGCCTATAACAGACTCGCTCAAAATGTAGACGTACCTGTTCTAATTCCATCGCAAAGAAAACTGGAACCATACGATATTCCGATTCTTTATCAAGCGGGAGTTAAAGCCGTTATGCTCGGAGCGATTGTCACAGGACATACCGAAGCAAGTTTGGAGAAAGCCATTTCGACTTTTAGAGCGGCGATTGAGTCACTGTAAGGAGGCAGGAAAGTTGAAATCAAGCGTGCAAACAGCTAAAAGCCTGCCTGTAAAGGTAAAAAGGCGGCGGAAATTTCTCGGAAGTGAAGCATTTTACGGGTATTTATTTGTTAGCCCGATGGTATTCGGATTCCTGTTAGTTATGCTTTTTCCGTTAATATATTCAATTTATATCAGTTTTACAGATTGGCAGCTGTTAGGGGATCCCAATTTTATCGGATCAGAAAACTATGAACGGCTTGTGAATGATCCAGACTTTTGGGTTGTTTTAAAAAATACCCTGATTTTTTCGGTGGGACTCGTTCCAATCAATATTGTCCTAGCCTTATTACTAGCTCTGCTTTTACAGCGTAATTTACCTGGGATGGGAATCTTTCGTACGGCCATCTTTATCCCAGTTATGACATCGATTGTGGTCTGGTCGATTATTTGGAGGTATATGTTTGGGACAGAGGAAGGGTTCATTAACCAAATGCTGGCTGTATTTGGGATTGATGGACCAGCCTGGCTGTATGATCCAAACCTTGCAATGGGAGCCGTCATCGTTGTCAGTGCCTTGAAAAATGTGGGACTGAATATGGTGTTATTTCTAGCTGCATTACAGCAGGTAGATAAAAATCTCTATGAAGCTTCCGTTTTAGATGGTGCAGGGCGGGGAAAACAATTTTGGCATATTACATTGCCGATGATTACACCGACCTTGTTTTTAACCATCATTTTGACCGTAATCGGTTCGATGAAGGTATTTGGCCAAATCTATGTAATGACGAACGGGGGACCAGGGAACCACACCAAGGTACTCGTTTACTATATTTGGGAAAACGCCTTTAAATTATTTGATTTTGGCTATGCATCCGCGATTGCGCTTGTATTATTTGTGATGATCTTATTCTTTACAATCCTTCAATGGGTTGGCAGAAGAAGGTGGGTTTTCCATGAACAATAAACAGAAAAACGGGATTGGCACGAAACTATTATTTTACGGAATTTTAACGGCAATCGCTTTGATAATGATTGTTCCATTTTTATGGATGATTAATACATCCTTCAAGGACCCTGCGAAGGTATTTGTTTTTCAGCTTTTCCCTCAACCATTTAAATGGGAAAACTATCTGGAGGTCTTACAATCGACCCCGTTCCATCTGTTTTACTTTAATAGTTTGTATATAGCTATTCTCGTAACTGTTGGGACGATCTTTTTAGGTTCATTGGCTGGCTACGCATTTGCCAAGCTCAAATTTAAAGGGAGTTCGTTTTTATTCCTGTGCTTGTTAAGTACAATGATGATCCCAGTTGAGGTCATTACGATTCCGCTCTTTTTATTTATGAGAGATTTAGGATTGATTGACACACATGTTCCGCTAATAGCGATCCCGATTTTGGGACCTGCCGGCGTATTCGGTGTCTTTGTGATGCGGCAATTCTTTCTATTAGTGCCTAAAGAATTAGAAGAGGCCGCGAAGCTAGATGGCTGTTCGTATTTTCGCATCTATTGGAATATCATGCTCCCGCTAGCAAAGCCGGCCATCGCCACCCTTACGATTTTTACATTTCTAACAAGCTGGAATGAATTCTATGAACCTCTCATCTATATTAATTCAGAAGAAAAAATGACATTGCCGCTGGCGTTAGCGTTATTTACGGATGAAGTAGGGACGAAGTGGGAGCTATTGATGAGTGCGTCTGTGATGGCAACAGTTCCTTTGCTGATTGTATTCTTCTTTGCCCAGAAGCAATTTATTGAAGGAATCGCCATGACCGGTGGAAAGTAATGGTTCGAAAAAAATGAAAGGAGATGTGTTTTTTGAAGAGAGAACTTGAATTTGATGTCGTGGTGGCAGGGGGAGGTCCTGCCGGCATTAATGCAGCGATCGCTTCTGGCCGAACGGGAGCTAAAACACTTCTCATTGAAAGATATGGATTTTTAGGCGGGATGTCTACAATAGCTCTCGTCTATCCATGGATGACCTTTCACACGTCATCCGGAAAACAGGTCATTAAAGGAATCGCTCAAGAAATTGTCGAACGGCTGATAAAGCAAGGAGGTTCACCCGGACATCTTCGTGATACTGTCGGTTTTACATATACCGTAACACCGTATCATCCTGAAAAATATAAGCTGTTAGCTTTAGAGATGCTGGAGGAAGCGGGAGTTGAAGTACTGGTTCATAGCTTTGCCGATCAGGTTGAAGTGGAAGGGATCCAGATTACATCTATTAAACTGACAACAAAATCAGGTCCGATTACGGTTTCGGCCAAGCGATTTGTGGATACAACCGGTGATGCAGATATTGCCTTTTTGTCTGGAGCCCCATGTTTTAAAGGTAGAGATCACGATCACAAAACACAGCCGATGACGATGAAGTTTCGCATGCGAGGCGTGGATCTGGCCAAGGTAAAGGCAGCTATGAAAGCCAACCCAAGAAATTTTTATAAAAAGACTCCGATTGATGAATTGGATGAGCTGCCGCTAACCGGTGTCCAGGGCTTTTATAAAGAATGGAATGAATCAGGCGTTCCAATCAATCGCGACCAAGTCCTCTTTTTTGCCGGTCCTGAAGAAGATGAGGTGCTGGTGAACTGTACCCGTGTGCAAGGGTTGGATGGAACGGATGTATTTGATCTGAGCCAAGGGGAAAAGGAAGGCAGAAAGCAAGTCCTGATGATGGCTGAGTTTTTACAAAGGAAAATTCCGGGTTTTGAAAAAGCGTCGATTTCAGCGGTCGGCACACAAATTGGAATCAGGGAAACCCGACGGATTGATGGACAATATGCCCTGACAATAGAAGATGTCGTTTCAGGCAGAAAGTTTGAGGATACGATTGCGCTAAGCGGCTACCCAATTGACATACATGACCCAACTGGCAAAGGCGTGCAAGCCAATGACATTCAAGGAGATGGAAGCTACGGGATACCATACCGATGTCTCTTACCAAAGCAAATCGAAAATTTATTAGTAGCGGGGAGGTGTATCTCAACCACACACGAGGCACTAGCAACAACAAGATTAACGCCCAGTGCAATGGCAACCGGCCAAGCTGCCGGAACCGCTGCCGCACTCTCCATCACAGAAAACGTCCCACCAAAAAACCTAAATATCAACAAACTCAAAGCTATTCTACTTGAAGATGGAGCAGTTCTTTGAAACAAGGGGACGGTTCTTCTGTTTCATCTTTACATCTCATGATAGAACTCTACTTTTGTTCATTTTGAAACGCAAGAACCGTCCCTATGTTACTCGTAATTTGAAGGAGGAATAGTAAGGTTTTGTTCTTTTACAATAACACTTTGTTATAGAACAAGATAAATAAGTTAGGAGGTAGTTGGTATGAGATTTAAAAAATATATCGTATTTCATAGGTTTTTCATTCTACTAGTTATCACATCTCTAGTTATTTTGATCTTACCTCATAAGAATTTTTTTGCTTCAGAATCAGAGCAGTCCTTAGGTGAAATTTCATTAGTTCCATTGGATGATAGACCGTTTAATGTTTATACTCCAAAAATGATTTCAAAGATCGGTGGATTTCAAGTTAATACTCCCGATAAGGAGTTATTAGGAAAATACTTTACGCCTGGAAATAGTACCCTTATTGGAGAATGGTGGATGAAGGATTCGGATAAAACTTCCTCATCTGTTGTAGCAATTCCCATGTTAGCTTATGGTGGATTAATTAATTCTAGGTACGGGAATGTCTCACTAGAAACAGCTAGGGATAATCTGCAGATTATTAAAGACTATAAAGAACAATACCCCGATAAAAAACTATATGCCTATGACACACTTACAAGATTAACAATCTCACCAACAAGAGACTATCCAGGAAACTATGCTGGTGAAATAAGGGAGTGGTCCATTCTTAAGGATGAAATTGAAAATCTGGGAATGAACGATGACGAACGTGTTCAAAGGTATAATGAGCTAACAGCTTTGATACCTGAAGAATTAATAGAAGATTACTTAAAAACTCGCAAACGGAATTTTGAAATAAATAACTTAATGATTGAATGGGTAAAGGAAGGTTACATTGATTTCTTGATTATTGGTCAGGATGATGCAGAACCGTATGGCTTACATCGCCCAGAGCACGAAGCTTTAAAAGAAAGGATTAGCGAATTAAACCTAGAGGATAAAATAGTTATCATGCCTGGTGCAGATGTTGTAGGATCGCTGCTAGTAACAAAACTTATGCTAGAAGAATTAAACGTGAATCCAAAAGTTTTCGTTGAATATTCACGAATTCATGGAGATGATTGGATAGCTCCCTATCAAAATATTCCTTACAGCTCACTTATTCAAAACTATGTGAACATTCTAGGAGGAAAAATCGTTAGTAAGATTGAAGAAGCAGATATAGTTCTTATGGCTAATACGGCCGGTGTTGAACAAATTGACTCTTTTGCTGAAAAAATCTATGAATATATTGGAAGAGGCTATCATGTTACCATAGGTGATGATGCGATAGCAGGGGTTTCTGATCAGGAATTAATCAGTTTATTAAAAGAACGAATAAAATTCTCAAGTTTATATGGGTATTCAGGCTGGAATATTGGTGTTTCCATTACACAATCTTTTGCTAGGTTCGGTTTGATGGAATCGGTAAAACAAGGTCAACTGAATATTTTAGAACGGTCAGCAAAATCTCATCTTGAGCTTTTACTAGAATCATTAGCACATGAGGAAGCCTATCGTAATCATATTCGTGATGATACAAGGAAGCTTGCGGAAACATTAGGTGATGATCCGCAAAACATACTGAATAATTTTGATATGGTGAATAATTATGCTGTCACTCAAACAGCTCCACTTGCTAATAAATGGTATGAAAATCATTTCTATGATGAAAATATTAAGCTCGGAGGAAACAGTAATATTATAGGAACTGTAACTAGCCTATCAAAATGGGAAATGTACCTTCCGTGGAATAGATATCAAGAATTGGCGGTGTTCCCGGAATTAGATTTAACATTATCACCTTCTCATAAACATAGTCTTGTCCGAAATACACCACTTCCTTATCATTCTGTGGCATCGATTGGTGATGAAATACAAGAAGTAAAAGTTCTCGTGACAAATGAACATAATCAGCCTATTAAAGGAACAATTAGTCTAGGACTTCCTGAAGGGTGGAGTACCCATACTTCTGATTTAAATAGTTTTCTTCTTGAACCAAATGAAGGTATAGAAATGTCTTTTATAGTTAATATTCCAAATGATGTGACTCCTAATCAAACCTATGAGCTCATGTCTAACCTAAGCTATTATTTGATAAGAGGAAATGGTTATTCCCCGAATATTACAGAGAAGCATTCTAGTAAAGCTTTTTATATTACTCCACAACATATTAATTACGCTCTCCAATCTGAGGGAGGGATTGCTACTGCAAGCAGCTCTTTTAATGCATATACTCCAGAACTAGCCATTGATGGAAACTCAACAAATATTAGAAGTAGATGGATTTCTGAAAAGGAAGATGTTAATTGGTTACAAGTTAGCTTTCCTAAAGAAAGATTGATTAATAATGTAAAATTTATTGGATATAACGGATACCCAATTAACGATTACAAAATACAAGTTCTGCAAAATGACCGATGGATTGAGGTCGCTTCTGTCACTGGTAACAGCGAAGTAATTGTTGAACATACATTTAATTCCATAGAAGCTGAAGCTGTCCGTCTATGGATTACGAAAACAAGGGATAAACAAGCAAGAATTTATGAACTAGAAGTTTATAAAAAATAGATTGATTTTATTCGACAACAAGATTATCTCCTAGTGCAATGGAAGCAGAGAAAGTCTAGGAACTGCTGTTGCATTTTCAATTACAGAAAACGTAGTTTCATAAGATGCAATTAAGTAAATAATTTGAAGGAGGAGAAAGATGAAACTCGTGAGAAAAATACTGTCCGTTATTCTTGTTGGGTTTTTATTAATGAGTTCCTTTGGCGTGGTCAGTGCAGCAGAAGAAAAGAAGGAGCTTGCAACGATTCTGCTGGTTCCGCTAGATGATCGGCCAGCCAATCTTTATTTTCCGATGAAAGTAGGAGAAGCTGCTGGCGTTGAGGTGATTGCGCCGCCGAAAGAGATGATTGGTAAATTTACGACACCAGGGAATGGCGAGGAAATTAGCAAGTGGTTACTAGAAAATGGTGATCAGGCAGATGGATTCGTCATTTCAACAAGTATGCTGGCCTATGGCGGGTTAGTCGCTTCACGTACAGGGACAAAATCACTAGAAGATGCCCTTTCCGATATTCAGGTAATCAAACAGTTAAAAGAATTATATCCGGATAAACCAGTATATGTTTATGACACGATTCAACGGTTAGCTGTGACGGCTATTAGCGATGAATATCTCAAATATTATTCATTGATAAGTGAATGGGCCGTTCTGTACGATAAAGTTGTCAACCTGGGGATGGAAGGAAGAGAGAGACTGGAAGAATTAGAGTCTTTGATTACTGAACATGTATTGGAAGATTATAAGAAAGCGAGAGCGAGAAACCATACGGTTAACAATCTCATGATTGACTGGGTCGAGCAGGGCTATATTGATTATTTAATCCTATCCCAGGATGATGCGGCTCCTTATGGACTTCATCGTGCAGAAAGAGAGGTTTTACTTGAAAAGGTAGCTACACTTGGAGTCGAGGATCAGGTTGCTGTTTTCCCAGGCGCAGATGAAGTGGATGTGGTCTTAGTATCCCGATTTGTCAATCAGTTATTGAATACATCACCAGCATTCTTTGTTGAGTATAACGGGATTCACGGAAAAGACTGGATTGCTCCTTTTGAGGACAGAACTTTTGAATATAATGTTGAAAAGCATATCGTCTCGGCCGGCGGAAGAATTGTGGATAATGAAGCAGAGGCGGACATTCACCTGCTTTTAAATACGCCTTCAGCAGTTGGGTCAACGAGGGCGGCTGATATTGATAAACTGGTGGCTCGAACAAGCGAATTAATTTCGGAGGGAAAGCAGGCAGCCATTGGGGATGTTTTACTTGTTAACAAGGCTGAGGAAGAATTAGTGACTGAACTTGCTGAAAAAGTGGATTTGACAAAAATTCTTTCTTACAGCGGCTGGAACACAGCAGGAAATGCGCTTGGGATTACAGTTGGCCACGCAGCAGCACGTTATGCCTTTTTAGCACAAGAAAAGCAATTCGGAGTGCCTTTATATGAACAAACAGCCGAATCCCATTACGAATTTCTGCTGCACCGATTTGCAAAAGACCAAGGCTATAAAAACGTCGTTCACCCAGCAGCCAGAGCCTACATCCAACAAATCGGGGCCAGTGAATGGGATCTAGGTGCCAATTATGAGCTAGTAAATAACTTTGTTAAGGAAAAATTAACAGCTGAAACAGAAAAGTGGTATCAGCACTTTGATGGAAAAGAAGTATACATCGGTTCAAGAGGAAACAAAGATTTCTACATGACCATTTCTGCCTTAGAAAGCGTCCATGTCAAACTCCCATGGCCACGGATTTTTGAAGCGGAGCTAGAGCCCGAGTTGGAATTGGATTGAAACGAGGGTGAAACGAGGGGACGGTTCTTCTGTTTCATTTTGAAACAGAAGAACCGTCCCTATGTTTCTATGAAAGAGACGCGTTCTATAATAGACCATATCTCTAATTACTATTTTAATTGCCTCTATGAAACAACTTCCTCGATAATTGAGCTTCCTTCGGTAGTCTCAGCATCAAGCCATTGCCATCTCTCATGTAGCCTGATTCGGCCATCGGCTAAGATTTCAGGAGTCGAAACACATTTTCCGCCTCTTATTTCATTTTTGCAATTTACGTGGTTATACCTAAACTCTAAGGAATCATCCTCTTTTACTATGCCAATGAGTGTTCCTTGAACGATTTCTCCACCACTATAGGTGGCCGAGATGATATTTCCTTCTTGTTTATACTCAAATAAAGTTCTGGAAGAAACCTCGCCATTATCAGTATTTTCTATGGAAATAAATTTTCGACCGTTATAATTGATCATATTAACATCCTCTTTCAGTTCATGTATATAGTCTATGAATATTGTTTAATAAAAGCTGTGACATTCCCTAAACAACAGCTGCCTTGCGGATTGTTGACTTCACAGCCACATCGGTTTTCTTTCATGTTTTCACGAATAGCGTCTACTGGTGTCAAACCCTTTTGCAAATAATTATTTATTTTTTCATTAGTCCAATCAAAACAATAACAAATAGGAGCGTTTTCGTCTTTTTGATGAACAGGAACTTTTATTTCAGATACAAGGTATTTTTTATGACTCGTATCAAAATATACCACTTCACAATCTGGGGTTGAGCAAAAATAGTAAGTTTCCTTAGCATTTAATGTTTCCAATGAAGCTGGTACAAGTAAAGATTTCAGTGTAATGAGTTTTACATTTTTCGGTTTATTTTTACAGGAAGGACAATGATCATTTCTTTTAATATTCATTTCGTTTAACTCGTTACAGCATTCTTCCATCATTCTGTCTCCCCCCTACAAATTAAATTTCTAAAAACAGGATATTTACTTAAGAGCTCTCCCATCTAAATATTTTTTCATTAACTCATTGGAAATCTCTGCGGCTTCCGTACGGTTCCTTGCAGGCGCAGCAATCATCAAACCATCTGCTAACGTCCAATCTCCTTTTAAAATAGTCACTTTGCTAAGATTTTTATTTATAAAAACAGATCCATAACTATAAGTATGTGGTTTTCCATTTTCAATCCATGTATAAACAATATCGCCTCGGCCGTGTTCAAGGAAGTTAATAACAACACTTCTCGCATCTTTCGGAACCGGCAGCTCTTCACCTTCGACATCAATGGTACCTTCAAACGTCCTTTGACCATTTAAGCTTCTCTGCAACACCCCGTTAATATGTATTTCTACTGTTTCAGCTTCTGCTTCATTTCCCAATTGATAAGAAACACCTTGAAAGGTTTTGGCATGCTCGGCAGGGAAGGTATACCATAATATATAAACTGTCGAAATCAGCAAAATCGAAATTAATGATCCTATAATGATTTTCTTCACGTTATCACGACCCTTGTAGAAATGATACGATAAAATTAAAAACAATATAAATCAATACTAACATAAATGTTATGGTCTTATTAATATTGACAAGCATGATAATGACAATCAAACTTTGAAATAAAACGTAATCGAAAAAAACGAATACAAGGGAGTGACCGATATGATCTTGCAGTTAGAAAATGTTTCGTTGAGACGAGGAAATCAATGGATCTTACAGGATATCAGCTGGCGAGTGGAACAAGGTCAACACTGGGTGATATTAGGATTAAACGGTTCTGGAAAAACATCGATCTTAAATTTGCTAAATGCGTACACTTTTCCGACAAAGGGGAACATGAATGTTTTAGGATTTGAATTTGGCAAGACGTATTTAGCAGAGCGGCTCCGGAAAAAGATTGGATATGTTTCCTCCTCACTCCAGGAAAAACTCCATCCTGGTGACAATGCCTTTGAAGTAGTTTTAAGTGGTGCATTTACTTCTATCAGTCTGTACGAAAATCCCACGGATGAAATAAGAAATAAGGCTGTTATGCTCCTTGAGGAACTCGGATGTATCTATTATGCCAATCGGGAATATGAAACACTCTCCCAAGGGGAAAAACAGAGAGTCCTCATTGCTCGAGCATTAATGGCTAATCCTTCATTGCTGATTCTCGACGAGCCTACAAGCGGGCTGGATTTTATCGCCCGTGAACAATTGCTGGAATCGATAGAGGATATCGCAAGAAAACCAGATTCACCAACCATTATCTATGTAACCCACCATGTGGATGAAATAATACCAGTATTCAATCAAATTTTATTTCTTAAAGAGGGACAAGTGTTTGCGTCTGGAGACACACAAAAGAGTATTTCAACAGAACAGCTTACCAAGTTCTTTGAGCTTCCCGTCGAAGTAATCTGGCACAACAATCGACCGTTGCTTTCTAAAGTACAAATGGTTAAAAAATAATGAAAAGCGTAAGCCATCTTATAATAGATGGCTTACGCTTTTTCTCTGCATTATATTAGTCCTTTACATGAAAAACATCAGTCGACGTAACCATTAGCTCAACAATTTGCTTAGCCATATAATCAGAAGGTGTGCGGAAATCCTCTTCAATCCAACGGATGATTACACCAGCAATCCCGTGAGCCCGGTAAATATAAAACCACTTTGGATTAAGCTGTGTACCTTCTGGCAGCTCGTACTCATATTCCGCTATGAATAATTCTTCAATCGCGTTTGCCATTTGAAAGCGAAAATCGACACGAATATGGTTGCTTAATAATAATTTAAAAAGCTTCCCATTTTCCTTAAAATACTCAAACAGCGTAATTTCTTCCGTATTGAGCTCTTTCATATTGACTCTTTTATAGGTATTATAGGGTTTCCGAATCTCCTCAATCATTTCCCCGAGAACATCTTGAATGATCTCATCCAGCAACTCTTCCTTCGTGCGGAAGTTGTGATAAAAGGTGCCCCGATTATAATTCGCCTCTCGGACAATTTCAGAGATCGTGATTTGATCAAATGGTTTTTGAAAAAGCAAATCTATAAATGTTTCTTTTAAAGCGGTCTTTGAACGCTGAATTCGTTTATCGATGAAGTCTTGCATACTCGTTCACCTCATTTTTAGTATGTGTGAAGCGGGGAACTTCTGCAACTTTAATGTACAAAATTGAACGATTTGTATAGTAATGAACATTTTGATACTGACTGCTGATTGAGAGAGTTAGTCTTTCTTACTATAGTGGGGATTGTAACCGATTTAATCTATTTTATAGGGGGTTTTTACTTTGACATTTCCAGTACTAGAAGGTAAAGTGGCCATTGTTACAGGTGCAGCAATGGGTATGGGGGAGGCGACCGCGAAGCTATTTGCCGAAGCAAAAGCAAAGGTTGTCATTGCTGATTTTAATGAAGAAAAAGGAAGAGCAGTCACAGAAGCGATTAATGCAGCAGGTGGCGAAGCTGCTTTCGTAAAAGTAGATATTTCAAAATCAGAACAAGTGCAAGCTATGGTTAAGTTTGCAGTCGATACGTTCGGTAAATTGGATGTAGCTGTAAACAACGCTGCTTTAACTCCAGATGACAAACTAGCATCTGATTTCGATGAAGAGTATTGGGACCGTTTAATCGCTGTTGATTTAAAAGGTACCGCACTTTGTATGAAATACGAATTACAGCAAATGAAAAAACAAGGAAATGGCGGATCGATTATTAATATTTCATCTGTAAGCGGCTTCCGTCCACAGCCACAAAACATTGCCTATGTGGCAGCCAAACATGGTGTGGTGGGTATCACTAAAGTAGCGGCAATGGAAAACGGTCCATTAAACATTCGGGTGAACTCTGTGGCTCCAGGAGCAATTGATACACCAATGCTTCGCGGTGCATTAGAACAATTCGGCTTCACAGCAGAAGAATACGCTCCGCAATTAAGCTTACTGAATCGTTTTGGCCAGCCACGAGAAATTGCGCAAGCAAGTCTATGGCTAGCTTCTGACGCATCTTCTTATGTAACAGGTACAACGATTCATGTTGATGCAGGTTATACTTCACGTTAATAAGCATTATTGTCCGGGCTGCCCCGAGAATTTCTCGGCAGCCTTTTTATATTCCAATAAAATTATTCAAGTAATTTAAAGTTAATATCAAAGACCTCCCACAAAAATAAAATAAACAAACCTGAAACAATCCATGCGATGATAGGGTGTTTATAATGAATGGCTAAAATGAAAAACATCGCAAAATCAAAGAAGAGGGACCACCACATATTCCACCCATGGTGATAACTAATCATTCCCAGCGATTCAGAGATATACTCAATCAAAACAAATAATAAGGCCCAGATTATAATGTATAAGAGTTTTTTTTTGCCATTCCGGTCCTCAGGATAATAGGAAAGAAACAGTAATGTCAAAATCGGAAAGGACGTAAAGCTTTTTAATATTTCAATACTCTTTCTTGTAGGCAGAAGTTCTTGTTCAAATGTGTGTTCAAACCTCCACAAGGGATAGTCATTAAATAATAAGCTATAAAGGAGATTCCCGATAATCATAAACATAATCGTCGGGTAATATTGTTTCCAGTTCTTCCATTTTCCCCATTTCAATGAAATGAGGAAAAACAAGATCGGATAAATGATTTGCATAAAATTCCCACATTTTCATTATTTTTTTCTATATTTCCCGGTTTTGAAAAACATATTCACTTGATTTCCACGCATATTCTTGAATTTTAGGGATTTCGTAATTGTATAAAAAAGTTAATAAAATCAAATTATAACTCTACATTTTTAATATTGGTGCGTGATCCGAGTGAAGAGTGAAGAAGTCATTAATCAAATGATAAAAGTTTTTACGAATTTTCATCATGCTCATAGTGTTTTAATGGACAATTGGTATGAAATCGTTTTTCTTACTCCCAGATGGTGGTTAGGATTAATTTTAGGGACTATACCTTGGTTTCTTTGGTGGAAGTTTCATAATAAAAATTTTACAGGGGACCTGTTTCGTGCAGGCTTATTTATGGCTGTAATGGCATTGTTACTAGATTCTATCGGGGTTCAGTTAGGATTATGGGTTTACCCCTATGATGTATTTCCCTTTATTCCCGGATATTTTCCGTGGGATCTCACACTTCTGCCTATTTCTGTCATGATTTTTTTAGAAATTAAACCTCATTGGTCACCCATAAAAAAAAGCTTCTTTTATGCGATCGTTTCTGCTTTTGTAGGTGAACCATTAGCCATTATGCTTAAACTGTATGAATCATTACAATGGAACTCGGTTTATTCGTTCCCTGTATATATCGTGTTATTTTTACTTGCTGACAGAATTGCAAGAAGCAAAAAGTTTAACTCTTCCCTATAATGGTCCGTGGTCGATGCAAGCTGTAAAACAAATAACACACATAACACACAAATAATAAGAAATAATATTACTATCCTGCCGACTTATATCGAAAGTGAGAGAATGTGGCTTTTGGAGTCGACTCAAAACCAAGAGTCCCTGGACCTATCGAATCATACCAAGCTAAAAAAGGGGGATCAGTATGTTCAATCAAAATGTATTCCGGCTAGTGTTAGGCAGTACGATTCTATCGAGTATATTTAGTATTGCCATCATTGTATTTTCCGCTTATCATCATATGAAAATCCAGCAGCTGATTAAACAATTTAATCAATCATAATAATCCATTACCCATGATATACATAGAAAAACAGCCAAGAATGTCTTGGCTGCTTATTTTTTCTTACGGACATTATCATTAGGCGAGTCACCAGTGCCGTTTTTAGCTTTACTATTTGGTGTTCCATATATTTGATTATCCTGTGTAACCTTGTTACCTTCTAAAAAGTTATCCTTTGTTTTCATCTTTTTCATCTCCTATTACTGTTTCTCCAATTTTAGGTACACTCACAGGTTTTGAATGGACAGTATCAGTTTTAAATCCAGGTTCAGTCGTACCTGTTGACATTAAAGGCTGTCTGACAACATCTTTTTCATCAATTGGCATTCATAACGCCCCTTTCTAGCGTTCATATTTTTTGCACAGTGATAAGGAAATATGCAATATGAACAAATTGAGGCAATCAAATATTTTTTAAAAAAGGGGATAAAACTATGATTTGGAAGCAATATATATTTTGTACAAAACAGCAATTAGGAGGAACTAAGCATGGCTCAGATTGATACGAATAAATTGAAACAAGCAGAGGCAGCTTCAGCTATTGTAAAAGACATGATCACATCCGCGATTGAACAATCAGCGGCGAACCCGACTCTTTGCGGAGAAGCATTAAAGACAGCTTCTGATGAAATTTCACAAATCCAAACATTAATCAGTGATGTCCAAACGCAGCTTCAATCCCAGTCGTCTTAACAAAAAATGATTGGAACGGATTAACATTGTAATTTTTTATGTTCCGTTGTAGAATACTAATACAAGCTGCTTTGCTCGTGGTCATATAAAGTTTTTACCTTTGAGCTGAAATAGGGAGTTTTAAATTGAAACTGGAATGACAAGTTTCCGTCTATACGACAAGGAAAACAGGCAGGATAGTTTCTGCGAACACCCACTTTGAGGAGTGGTGGTTAAAAACTTTCTTATTAGAATACGGCAAAAGCGGCTACATACATGAAATGACAACCAGTTTCCGATTGATCTGAACCCAAAAAGTTAGACACAGAAATTTAGGCAGCTACTTGGGCATGATTTCGGTATTGAACCGGACTCATGCCTTTTAATTTTGCCTT